>JBDIWL010000052.1:0-7598 GCA_039638315.1 Candidatus Caldatribacterium thermophilum
GGAGACAACCTTCTTTCTGCCTTTCACGAGGTGGGACACATCCCCCCACTCCTTAAACTTGGGGCCCCAAGCCATTTTGGATTTTCAGGGGAGAGGGGATTTCTTTTGAGGAAGAGTGGTCTTGATGTGCCTTTTCTTGTGGAAGTCATTATGAGGGAGATGATTGCTCTTGGGAAATCTGGAATTTAACCGAAGGAGTATGTCTCTAACTGGGGATAAGAAAATTGTGAAGAGGGGGAGAAAGGAGATTTGTGATGAAGAGGATTGGGCTTTGCAGGTTTTTTGGCAGTACGTTAACGTAGAAGCAGTTTTATTCATCGCTCCTTTTTTACGGAGGGACTAAAAAGGAGAGGGTCTACTGTGAAAGAGGTTTTTCTTTTGCGGTATGGAAAAGAGAGAGTTCGAGTCGAAGTTCCCTCAGAGAATGTGTTGTATTTCATTAAGCCTAAGAGTTTCGCCCATGATATTTCGGAGCAAGAGGCAATTCTTACGTCACTGCGAAATCCCATAAACTCTGCTCCGCTTGTGGAGCGGTTGCATAAGGGCATGAAGGTTGTCATTGTGGGTGACGATCTCACAAGGGCTACACCGAGGGAAAGGATCTTCCCAGTACTTCTTGATGAGCTTAATAGGGCAGGCATTCCTGATAGGGATATCATAGTGCTTATTGGTCTTGGGACGCACAGGTACATGACCGTGGAAGAAATACGCAGGTGTTTTGGTGAAGAAGTCGTAGCAAGGGTGCCGGTTCTCAACCATGAGTGGCAGGATCCAAAGCAGCTTGTTAAGGTAGGCTACACTCCAAGTGGAATTCCTATAGAGGTCAATAAGCTTGCCCTTGAAGCTGATTTTCTCATTGCTGTTGGAAGCATTGTGCCTCACTGTTATGCCGGTTATGGTGGAGGAGGAAAGGCGATACAACCAGGAATATGTTCGTGGGAAACTACGGGACGTACTCACATCCTGCCGATGGCTAAGGATCTCTATCTCAAAGTTGCGGGAGAGATCGAGAACGAAGTACGACGCGAAATAGAAATGGTGGCTGAAGCGGTCGGTTTACAGTTTATTATCAACGTTGTTGTCGACGAATGGGGGAAGATCGCCAAAGTTGTATCTGGCGATCCTGTTCGTGCCCATCGGGTTGGTGCCTGGGCAGCACGAGAAATATACGAGCAGCAAATTCCGGAACTCGCTGATATTGTCATTGTCAGTGCATATCCTGCGGATATTGATTACTGGCAAGGAGTGAAGCCTCTTTCTTACGCCCAAAAGGGGCTCAGAAAAGGCGGAACCTCTATTCTCGTAGCACCCTTTCCCGAGGGTATTTCACCGACACATGGAAGTCTCAAAAAGTATGCAACGCTCCCTTATTGCGAGCTTAAGAGACAGGTGGAGCTGGGAGTCTTCGAGGACCTTGTGTGCGCTGCAACGCTTCTTTTGCATGCTAAGGTTATGGAACACTCTCGAGAGGTCATTTGTGTTTCTGATGGGATGAGTGTTGAAGAAAAGGAATCCCTTGGTTTCCGCCACGCGGCTACCGTCGAAGAAGCCTTGGAAATGGCTTTTGCCTCTCAAGGGAAAGAGGCAAAAGTTGGGATTATCGATTGTGGAGGAGATATGTTACCCCGTTTGAATAGGGATTCTCTATGAAACTCTGCAGGCTTTACCTACTCTTGCCTTCTCTTTTCCTTCTCCTCCTCGCCTTGGGAATTGGTGATTTTGAGGAGTTTCTTCCTGGCTTCCTTGTTATTTTGAAGCATCCCGGAATCCTTATTACCGATTACTTCGCTATCGCTGGAATTCCAGCGACTCTTTTTAACGTCGCCTTAGTGGGCTGCATCGGATGGGGACTTCTTTTCTGTACCTACACTATTACGGGAAACCACGTAGCTGCCTTACTCACTCTTATGGGTTTTGCCTTCTTTGGGAAGAATCCTCTTAATATTCTCCCGGTGCTTCTTGGGTGTTTCCTCTTTGCCTGTGTTGCTCGCAAACCTTTTGGGGAAATTCTGCCAGCAAGTCTTTTTGCTACTTCCCTTGCTCCAGTGGTAGGCCTTCTTTTTTGCCATTGGAACTTTCGTTTTGAACTTGCCTTGATTTCTGGAATTTTGGGTGGCTTCCTTACTTTAGCCATTGCTTCGAAGGTTGTTTCCTTCCATTCTGGATATAACCTATATAATGTCGGTTTTTCCGGAGGCATCGTAGGCTCGCTTCTTGCTGCCCTTTTTGAGGGGTTTGGCTTTACAGTGAAACCTCTTCTTTCCTGGAAAGAACACGCCCCTCCCGAGATACCTCTCGTGCTTTCTGTTGCTCTTGCCTCGCTTCTTATTTTCGGATTCTTGGTTGATCGTCAGGTCCTTTCTCGCTGGAAGTACCTCTTAAGCCTCTCAGGAAAACCTCCATCTGATTTCCTTTCTTATTCGCCTTCGGCTACTCTCTGGAACATGGGAATCACGGGACTCCTTGGAGTAATTTATGTGCTTTTGGTTCGTGGGAGTTTTAATGGTCCCGTTCTCGGAGGTATCTTTACCATGGTTGGTTTTGCCGCTTTTGGGAAACACCCGAAAAACGTTTTCCCCATTCTTGCTGGGGTGTATCTTGGAACGCTTTGCTCCTCTTTTGAGGCCCACGATCCTGGCCCACTTCTTGCGGCTCTTTTTTCCTCAGCTCTTGCGCCTCTTGCTGGAGAGTTTGGAATTTTAGCAGGTGTCCTTGCTGGTTTTTTACATCTCTTTATGGTTATGAATGTAGGTATTCTCCATGGAGGATTGAATCTTTACAACAATGGCTTTGCTGCTGGATTTGTAGCTGTAGTTGTAGCGAGTGTGTTTTCTTGGAAGGATACATTATCCGAAAGTCTTAAGAAGAGATTGACAGATTGAAGATGCTACAGTACAATTTTTTTGAAAAAATTACCATGTTTTTTTTAACGAAAGGCCAGGACTTTCTTGGGGGTGATTTGTTTGGGAGAACTTGAGGGTAAAGTAGCTGTAGTTACAGGTGGGAGCAACGGTATCGGGCGAGCCGTGGTACGGCGTTTCTGTGAAGAAGGGGCAAGTTGTGTTGTTGCCGATATCGATCGAGAAAAAAGCGAGGAGTATGTTCGAGAACTTAGGGAAAAGGGCTACAATGCTTTGGCTGTTCCAGTTGATGTTTCTAAAGTTACAGCCATCAAAAACGCTGTTCAGAGTGTTTTAGAACACTTCGGTAGGATTGATATCTTGGTGAATTGTGCCGGAGTTAATGTAAGGAAGCCGGCGGTTGAATATACTGAGGAAGACTGGAATTTTATGGTTGATATTAACCTCAAAGGGACCTTTTTCTTCTGTCTTGAGGTTGGAAAGCATATGATCGCGAGAGGTGGTGGGGGAGCAATCGTTAATTTAGCCTCGCTCCAAAGCGAAGAGGTGCTGCCTGAGCGGGCTATATATGCAGCTACTAAGGGGGGTGTACGTCAGCTTACCAAGGCTTTTGCTGTGGAGTGGGCGAAATATGGCATTAGGGTTAATGCGGTTTCTCCCGCGTTCATTAGAACACCGATGGTAGAGAAAGTGCTTGCTGACCCGCAGTGGTACAACCTTATCGTTGCCCGAACACCTCTTGGGAGGCCGGGAACGCCTGAGGAAGTGGCTGAGCTCATCCTGTTCCTGGCCTCTTCCAGAGCGAGTTACATTACTGGAGCTAACATACCCATCGATGGGGGATGGATGGCTGGATAAGAGAAGGGAGGTGAAAAAGGAGCTCAAGCTCAATTGTTGTAACTGTGTCTTGTTCTTCCAATCCTAACGAGTAAAGGGGGAAAGAAAAATGAGGCAAAAGCACGCTTGGTTATGGGAAATTCTTGTTGTTACGCTTTTCTTCTTGCTCTTTGTAAATGTTGCGTATGCAGCAAAAGTGACCATTCGTTTGGCAAGTGCATTTGAACCAGGACACATCCTTTGTAAAGCAGGAGAAAAGTTCAAGGAACTTGTCGAACAGTACAGTAATGGGGAAATAGAAGTTCAGACGTTTTTTGGAGGTGTTATGGGTTCTGAAGAAGAGATCGTGGAAGCTGTCTCAGTTGGTGCCCTGGAAATGAATACTGGTGGGGGTAACATTATCCAGATTTTCGCCCCTCAGTACTACTTTTTTGACTCTCCCTTTGTCATGAAAGATTGGAACCACTTTCTGCGTGTCTGGAATGGTCCACTTGGCGAAAAGGCCCGGGAGGAAATCCTAAAGAATGGAAATACTCTAATTTTAGGTGTTGTGTATCGTGGGGTACGGCATTTTACCTCGAATAAACCGATAAAGACCCCGGATGACCTTAAGGGCATCAAGCTCCGTCTTCCGCAACTTCCGACATGGATTAAGGTATGGCAGGCACTCGGAGCGAATACGGTTCCGGTACCTCTTACTGAGCTCTTTACGGCTTTGCAAACCGGTGTTGCTGATGCCTCTGAAGGCGATCCACCGCAAATTCTCTCCTTCCATCTCTATGAAGTTCAAAAGTACCTGAGCTTAACAGGACATCTCGTACAGACAGGATACCTGTCCATTAACAAGAGCTTCTTTGATAAGCTGAGCAAAGAACACCAAGAAATTATTCTTCGAGCGGGCAAGGAAGCGACTGAGTGGGCTGCACAGCAGATTGTGGAGAGAGAACAAGAAATTATTAAAGAGCTCGAGAGTAAAGGCATGGAAATCGTGGTTCCTGATGTTGAAGCATTCCGTGAAAAAGCAAAGCCTGTGGTAGAGGAACTGTTTAGAACTCAGTGGACGGTAACAACCTGGGAAGAGGTTCTTTCGTACTAATTTGCATCCAGCCCGTCCTCGTTACCTGAGGACGGGCTGTTTTTATATATGTGATAGAGTGGGGTGGGGAACTTGAAGAGTCGAAGAATTTGCGGGTTTTCCAAAATTCTTGAAGTCGTAGTAGCGCTTACTTTTGTGGTTATGCTTTTCCTTGTGGTGACGCAAGTTTTGATTCGCTACATTCTGCCCTTTTCTATTCCCTGGACCGAAGAAGCAGCGCGGTATACCCTTATGTTGATTACCTTTCTGGGAGCAGCTGTAGCTCTTCGCAAGGGAGATCACATTTGTGTTTCTACGTTCCTCGAAAGGATGTCAGAACGTGCGCGGAGGAGATTCTACCTCGCCTTTGCTCCTATCATGTTTGCTTTCCTGGTTATCGTCCTTTATGGAAGCTTCACTATGGCAAGGCAAATGTGGCGAAGCCCAGTAGGTTCTATTAGCTGGTTGCGGTTAGGACATCTCTACGTCATCTCTCTTGCAGGCAGTTTGTTTATGATTGTTGCTTTAGTTCTTTGGGGTAGAGAAGTTTTTGAGTCTGCGAAGGAGATACTACACTGTACCGATAGGAGTGGAGCGTGATGGAACTTGTTATCTTTGTTGGGCTCCTCATTTTTCTCTTTCTCACTGGTTTGCCGGTAGCTTTCGCTCTTGGTGTTGCAGGGCTTGTTTCAATGTTCATCATGTGGGGTACTTCAATTCCTCTTGGAGTCGTTGCACAACGAGTACTTTACGGAGTGAACAGCTTTGTTCTTCTTGCCATTCCTCTCTTTTTACTTACCGGAAAGCTGATGAATGCTGGTGGAATTACGCAGCGAATCTTTAGGTTTGCCCGATGCCTTGTAGGACATTGGAGTGGAGGCCTTGGACAGGTAAACATTTTGGCAAGCATGATTTTTGCAGGCATGAGTGGTTTGGCAACCGCTGACACTGCTGGTCTTGGTGTTGTGGAGTTAAAAGCGATGCGAGAAGCAGGGTACGATGATGAATTTAGCTGTGCTATTACTGGTGCGTCAGCTACAGTAGGCCCCATTATTCCACCTAGTGTGCCGCTTGTGGTTTATGGCATCTTAGCCAGTGCTTCCATTGGGCGCCTCCTCATTGGGGGAGTTATTCCTGGTATCCTTGTCGGTGTTGCTCTTATGATAATGACCGCTTTTTATGGGAGAAAGTATCCTCGTGATTCTAAGCCCCATAGGAAAGAGCTTTGGCAGGCCTTTAAAGAGGCGCTCGCGCCTGGATTAACTCCTTTCATCCTCATCCTTGGTATGTTGAGCGGAGTTTTTACAGCGACTGAAGCCGCTGCTATCGCAGCGACATACGCTTTTGTACTGAGCTTTTTTATATATCGGGAGCTTTCTTTGCGAGAACTCTGGAAAATTCTTAAGGAAACTGCTGTTGAGACCGCGACAATTACTTTCATTATTGCTTGTGCCACCTTCTATGGTTGGGTTCTCATTCGTGGTAGGGCGCCCATCGTTTTGGCAGAGGCTATAACAAGCGTAAGTTCTAATCCGCTTGTAATCTTGCTTCTTCTGAACCTCTTCCTTTTGGTCATTGGATGCTTTATGGAGACCATAGCTGCCATATCCATACTTGTGCCAGTGCTTGTTCCATTAATTAGCAAGGTGGGTATTGATCCTGTACACTTTGGGCTCATCATGGTTCTCAACCTCATGGTTGGATTGCTTACTCCACCTTTTGGTATGAGTCTCTTTATCCTGAGTAGGGTTTCTGGCCTTTCGCCTTTGCGCATTGCACGAGCATCACTGCCTTTTTTAATCCCAATCCTCATTGTTCTTGCGCTCATTACCGTTTTTCCTTCTTTGGTGACGTTCCTTCCTAACCTCGCTTTTGGGGTGAGATGAGACTGGGGTGAGAGCATGGACTATGTTCTAACAATCGATGCAGGAACTTCCTCGCTGAAAAGTGCTCTGTTTGATAAGAACTTTTCCCTTGTTACCCAAGACAGGGTAGAGTATACCTACGAGGCCCATGGCCTTAGTGTGCAGATTGACCCTAATGTGGTATGGCAGGCTTTCCTCAAAGTCATGAGCAAGTTGCAAGACCAGGGGTACGCAAAGCGTGTTGGTCTTGTGGTGCCCTGCGTTTTCAGTCCGGCGCTTATTGCCATGGATAGTGAAGGTACCCCGCTTTTCCCTGCCATTATCCACTGGGACCGGAGGAGTGTGAAGCAGGCAAGGAAGGCTGTACGAATCGTTGGGAAAGAAAAGTTCCTTGAAATAGCCGGAAATGTCCCATATCCTGGAGGAATCTCCCTCACGAGCATGCTCTGGCTGAAAGAAGAAAGACCTGAAGTTTTTCAGAAAGCCTCGGTCCTTGGACACCTCAATACTTTCCTCCTGAAGAAGCTTGTGGATCGTTGGCTTATTGATCCCACAAATGCCTCGGTAACCGGATTGTATGAGACGACCACGGCTTCAGGGTGGAGCAAGGAGCTCACGCAGGAACTTGGCATTCCTCTTGAAAAACTTCCTCCTGTTGTATCTTCTCTTGAAGTTGCGGGATATGTCTCGGAGGAAGCAGCTCGTCTCACTGGGTTACGATCTGGTGTCCCCGTTCTTGTAGGATCCAATGATACCTCCGCTGCTGCGGTTGGGGCGGGTCTCTTTAGAGAAGGACAGGTTCTCAACATTTCCGGAAGCTCTGAGATTCTTGTTGTCTGTCTTGAGAAGCCCCTTCCGAGTGAGCGATACTACCTGAGAACACATCCTTTTCCTGGGAAGTGGCTCATGTACGATATTGTTATTGGAGGATTTGCCTTAGAATGGTTCCGGACGCAATTC
>JBDIWL010000053.1:0-7470 GCA_039638315.1 Candidatus Caldatribacterium thermophilum
GGATCGAAGAAGGGCTGCCTGAGCACGGGTGAAGTCGATATTTGCAGAACGTTCCCTGAGGCGGCTCTCGGCGCGCCGTGCCGCTTCCTGTGCTCGGGCCACATCTATCTCGTGGGCTTCCTCGGCGCTGTGCACGAGAACGGTGACCTTTTCCGGGGTAACCTCGGCAGCGCCACCTCCCAGGGCAAAGTAGAGCTCTTCGCCGTCGGCTTTCCGGCAATACAAGACCCCAATGGGGAGTTCAAAAAGGGCCCGGGCATGTCCCGGAAGGACTCCCCGTTTCCCGTCAGGACACTCAAGGATAAGGGAACGAACATCTGGAATACAGACTTCCCGTTCTGGAGTGATGATAGAAAGCACCATTGTCCTCATAGCTTCTTGAGTTCCTTGGCCCTTGCCTCGACCTGGGCAATGGTCCCGGTCATATAGAAAGCCTGTTCCGGCCAGTCGTCGCACTCTCCGTTGAGAATCATCTCCACTCCCTTCAGGGTTTCTTCTCGGGGGACGAATTCTCCTGGGATTCCGGTGAAGGTCTCAGCGGTAAAGAAAGGCTGGGTGAGGAAACGCTGGAGTTTCCGTGCGCGGTTCACGACGAGTTTGTCCTCTTCGGAGAGTTCCTCAATCCCCAGGATGGCGATAATGTCCTGGAGTTCGAGGTAATGGGCGATGAGTTTTCGGACTTCCTGAGCAAGGCGCACATGCCGTTCGCCCACGATGGTCGGGTCAAGGGCTCGGGAAGTGGACTGGAGGGGATCCACCGCCGGGTAAAAACCCTGCTCGAAGAGCCTTCGAGAGAGGACGGTTACGGCGTCAAGATGAGCAAAGGTTGTGGCTGGGGCGGGATCCGTGAGGTCATCAGCCGGGACGTAGATGGCCTGGACAGAGGTGATGGAACCGTTAACCGTTGAAGCGATTCGCTCCTCTATCATGCCAATTTCTTCCGCAAGGGTTGGTTGGTACCCCACGGCAGAGGGAATGCGCCCAAGAAGCGCAGAAACTTCAGCTCCTGCCTGCACGTAGCGGAAAATGTTGTCGATGAAGAGGAGGACATCCTGGGAAAGTACGTCCCGGAAGAATTCCGCCATGGTGAGGGCGGTAAAGGCAACTCGAAAACGTGCTCCAGGGGGTTCGTTCATCTGCCCAAAGACAAGGACGGTGTGGCTCAGGACACCGCTTTTTTGCATTTGGAGCCAGAGCTCATTCCCTTCCCGGACACGTTCTCCCACTCCAGCAAAAACGGAGACTCCCCGGTGGGTTGTGGCCGTACGGTGGATGAGTTCCATAATGAGGACAGTTTTTCCGACTCCTGCCCCTCCGAAAAGCCCTGTCTTTCCTCCCCGCACATATGGGCAGAGAAGGTCAACGATTTTGATGCCCGTCTCAAAAACCTCGGTGGAGGCGATGCGCTCCGTAAGGGGAGGAGCAGGACGATGGATAGGGTGTTTAACCCGGGCTCGAACTGGTCCCTTCCCGTCAATCGGTTCCCCAAGGACGTTGAACATCCGCCCCAGGGTTTCCTTGCCCACCGGGACCTTGATGGGTTCGCCGGTGTCGTACACCTTGACCCCCCGCTCAAGGCCTATGGTGTCCTGAATGGCGATGGAACGAACCAGACCTTCTTCGAGGTGGCTGTGAACCTCAAGAACAAGGGGTCCCCCGAGGTTCTTCCTGTTTCGTTCCGGAACAAAAAGCGCGTTGTGGATGGGGGGTGTTTCCCGGGGTGGAAACCGTACATCCACAACCTGTCCGATGACCTGTTCAACCACTCCTTCACCCATCAGTCTCACCCCGCAAACCTCCGGAGAGCTTCTGCTGCGCCCGTCACCTCGTTGAGTTCCTGGGTGATGCTCTCCTGCCGTTGCTTGGCATAGAGGAGGAGAAGGTTGTCGAGAGTTTCCTGAGCATGGGTTGCCGCAGTATCCATGAGGACGAATCGGGCAGCCTGTTCGCTCATGAAACTCTCGGCAAGAGCCCTGTAGAGTTTGCCCGCAACGTACTCAAAAAGCAGGGAACGGTGGAGGCTCGGAACATCGCTGAGGAGGAGGTACTCCTCCCGGGATGCAGGGGATGTCGCAGGAAAGGGAAGAATTTGCTCCACACGGGGCTTTCGTTCACTGAGGGATACGTATCCCATGAAACCCACGTAAAGGTGCGTGAACAGTCCCTCCTTTTCCATCCGGAATATTTCGTAAACGAGGTCCCGAACGTCCCGGTAATGAGGCATCTGGTGCACAGGGAGAGGATGAAACGCAACGACGTATTCCTCAAGGGCTTGCAACGCTCGCTTCCCCTGGGTTCCGAGAATAATAATCCGTGGATTGGAGAATTGCTCGTTCTTAAGGAAGCGGAAGATTTCCTGGGCAAGGAGAGTACTGAATCCCCCCACAAGACCCCGATCTGGAAAGAGGGCAACAAGGAGGGGGTGTGTGCCTTCCCGTGGTGCGTGCTGGGGTCCAAAAAGGGAGAGAATCCGTTCGAGCTGTTCCACGAAATTCCGTGCTTTCTCAAGAGCATGCTTTCCTGTTCTCCAGCGGGCTGCAGAAATGGTTTTCATCGTGTTCGCAATACGCTGTATTTCCCGAACAAGGGCTATCTGGCGCTTGAGCTGGGCAAACTTGGCCATGTTCACGCCCCCGCAAGGAACTGCTCATTGAAAGCCGCAAGGACCTTTCGCATCTCCTCTTCAAGGTCCTGGGTGAGATCCCGCTCTTTCTCCAGGCGTTCAAGGAGAGGCCTGTGTTCGCTGTACAGATGTGCAACAAGCTGCTGCTCCCAGAGTTTCACTTTCTCAAGGGGAATGCTATCAAGGAATCCCTGGGTGGCAGCGAAAACCTCAAAAATCTCGACACCCAGAGGGAGCGGGGCAAAGTACGTCTGCGTCATGAGTTCAAGGACACGTTTTCCGTGTTCCAGCTGCTTCCGGGTGATAACGTCAAGGTCTGCTCCAAAACGAGCGAACTCCTCAAGTTCGAAGTACTGGGCAAGATCCAGGCGCAGGCGCCGGGCAACTTTTTTCATGATTGGGGTTTGGGCTTCGCCACCCACCCGGGAGACAGAAAGACCAATGTTGATGGCCGGGAAGAATCCCTTGTTGCAGAGGTCGCTGGCAAGGTAGATTTGCCCATCGGTGATGGAAATGATATTCGTTGGGATGTACGAAGCGATGTCTCCTTCCTGGGTTTCCACAATGGGCAGAGCCGTCATTGAGCCTCCACCCCGGGACTCGGCAAGCTGTGCGCTCCGCTCCAGGAGACTGGAGTGGATGTAGAAGATGTCTCCAGGGTACGACTCTCGTCCTGGTGGTCGGCGCAGAAGCAGGGACAGAGATCGATAGGCAACTGCGTGTTTCGTGAGGTCATCGTACACGATGAGGACATCTTCCCCCTGTTCCATGAAGTACTCTCCCATAGCACAGCCAGCATACGGAGCAAGGTACACAAGAGCTGGAGGATCCTCAGAGGATGTGGCGACAACGATAGTGTACTCAAGGGCTTTGTATTTCCGAAGCACTTCAACGACCTGGGTGATGTTGGCCAGGCGCTGCCCGATAGCGACGTAAATGCAGAACACGCCTTTTCCCCTCTGGTTGAGGATGGCATCAAGGGCTATGGTCGTTTTTCCGGTTCGGCGATCTCCAATGATGAGCTCCCTCTGCCCCTTACCGAGGGGAATCATGGCATCGATGATTTTGATTCCCGTAAGCAGTGGTCGCTGCACCGGGACTCGGTCGATGACCGGAGGAGCAGGGGAGAACACCCTTTTCCGCCCCCGGCAGACGACCTCCCCCTCGCCATCGAGGGGTTCTCCAAGGGGATTCACAACCCGTCCAAGGAGTTCCTCTCCTGCGGGAACTTCAAGGACACCTCCTGTGCGGAACACCGGGTCCCCTGTGTGGAGTGCCGTATAGTCGCCAAAGAGAATACACTGGAGGCACTCTCGCTCAAGTCCAAGAACCTGCCCCCGGAGGCCTCTTCTTCCAAAGAGGAGTACCTCTCCAAGCATCGCCCGGCGCAGACCCCGGACGCGGGCAATACCATCCTGAACCTCAAGAACTTCGCCAACTTCCCCAATTTCTGGCTCAGGTTGGTACGTTGTGACAATTTCCCGAGCTCTCTTGAGGACGTCACTGGTGATCGCCATGGGAAAATCCTTCCTCCCTGAGGATTCGTTCCCGGAGCCGCTCGAGTTGCGTCTTCACGCTGCAGTCGATGAGGAGTTCTCCCCAGAGGATGACCACACCTCCAATGAGTGATGGGTCCACTTCCTCTTCAATGGTAAAGGGTTTCGGGATGATTCGAGAGAGTTTTGCGGAGATAATATCTTTCTGTTCCCCGGTAAGGGGGAAGGGGGTTACGACGCGTACGCGTTCTTCATCCCTCATGGGCGATTTCCATCTCCGCCTCAATCCGGCGCACAGCTTCTTCGAGCATGTCTTCAATAATCTGCGTCTGGACCTCTGGGGTTATTTGGGTTTTCAGGATTTTTTTCACCACTTCTTCTGCAATATCGACAATGTCCTCTCTGAGTTCGGTGAAAATCCGTTCAATTTCTCGCTGTGCCCGGCGTTCATAGTCTCGTTTGATTTTCTCTGCTTCCCGATAGGCTTCCTGGATGATAGTCTCTTTGATTCTCTGAGCTTCTCGGTTAGCCTGGTCGAGCATTTCAAGGTACTTCGTCTTCAGGTTCCTGAGCTCCTCTTCGAGCTTTTTCCGCTCCTCTTCAAGGGAGCGTTTCTCTTCCTCGATGCGTTCGAGTTCTCCCCGGATGTGGCTTGAGCGTGCGTCCAGCGCTTTCACCACAGGCTTGAAAAGGAAGCGGAAAAGGAGGAGGACTAAAGCGACAAAGTTGACAATCTGGAAAATGATGCTCCGGTCAACACGAATCATGGAGGGAGACCCTCCTACTTGAAGACGTATTTGAGGAGGGGGTTGGCAAAAAGGAGAATGAAGGAGACGACAAGAACGTAAATTGCCAGGGACTCAAGCATCGCAAGGCCCACAAAGAGCGTCCTGCTTATGGGACCTGCCGCCTCAGGCTGCCGTGCAATGCTCTCGAGAGCCTGGGAACACGCCTTTCCCTGGCCGATGGCTGGGAACATAACCCCAAGGGCGATGGAAAAACCCGCTGTGAAAACCGTGATACAGAGAAAGAGTATTTCTCCTTGCATACTCCTCAGCCTCCTTCGCATTAGCGCACATTATACTACTCGTGTCCTGAGGATTCAACCGCCGCACTCAGGTATACCACAGTGAGTACTGTGAAAATGTACGCCTGGATGATGCCTGTGAAGATGCTGAAAAGCATCATCGGCAGGGGTAGGAAAAGGGGAGAAAGGAGGAAGAGAATAGCGATGATAATCTCCTCGCCCATGATATTCCCAAAAAGTCGCAGAGCCAGTGAGACCGTTCGGGTGATTTCGCTGATAACGTGGAAAGGAGCAAGAATCGGCGAGGGAGAGAAGTAACCTTTCAGGTAATTCCTGAGCCCTCGCGTCTTTATGCCGTAAAAGGGAACTGCAAAGAATACCACAAGCGCCAGAGCAAGGGTGGTGTTGAAGTCGCTCGTTGGGGACTTGAGGCCTGGAACAAGACCCGCAACATCTGAAGTCCCGATGAAGAGAGCAAGCGTCCCCACAAGGGGGAGGAATTTTCTCCCGTTTCCCGGGGACATATCCTCGATGAGGTTGAGGATCGCCTCAACAAAGAGTTCCAGGACGTTCTGGAATCGTGTGGGCACAAGTCGCATATTCCTTGTCAGAAGGATGGAAAGGAGTACAAGGAATCCCATAACAATCCAGGTGGAAACCACCGTTTTGGTCACCGGAAGGCCAAAGAGCACAAAGAGAACGTGAGGGTTAAGTACTTCTTCCATGACTTTCTACCTCCTTGAAGCAGCAGCGCGCAAAAAGGGTGACAAAGGTGAAGTAGCTTGCAAGAAAGGCAGCCATGAACGTGTTTGGCTTTACCTGCCCGTACCGAAAGAGGGCGAAAAGCCATGCACTCGCAATACCCTCCCGGAGAACGATGCCCCGCCACGGGGAGTAGGAACGTTTCTTGAGGAGGGTTTGTACTTCGCGGAGGATGCAAAGGAGGAGAAAGAGTGCAAGCGCTGTACCCCAGAAGAAGCTAAGAACGGCTGTGGTCATTGTCCCCCTTCTTTCGTTCCATCTCCCGGCTTGCCCGCATGAGAGCCTCGTAGAGGTTGTAGAGGCCGAGGGTAGCTCCCAGGGCGAGGAGGGACAGGGTCCAGGAAAAACCAAGAGGATACTTCCTGTCGAGGTACTGTCCCAAAAAGACCCCAAGAAGTATTGGTGCTACGGTAACCCAGGCAAGATCCCAGACCTCTCCAAGGATTTTCCATACGTTATCCTCGTCGAACTTGCCTCTCATGGGAGTATTATACGCCGGAGAAGAAAAAATGGTGCCCAGGGTCCCCCTGGGTACTTGAAAAAAGTTGCCTTTCTGAGTATATTATTAGGCGAGGAGCGGAAATAGCTCAGGGGTAGAGCATCGGCTTCCCAAGCCGAGGGTCGCGGGTTCAAATCCCGTTTTCCGCTCCAGATTTTTTTTTGAAGCCCCTGCAGCTCCACGAAGATGGAAGAGGAAGTGGAGCAATCTCCACAACGCTCTCGATGTCCTTGCGCTCCTCTTCCTTTCTCCTTATAATGTGCTTTGAGAAACGGATGAAAGGAGGGGAGAGGATGGGAAAGTAGGTCCTTTGGTTCTTCTTTGCTATCTTTCTCCTTCTTGCTTTTGTATTTCCCTGCATCGGATGCCAACCCGCAACACCACAGCCTGAGGCGTCACCGACAGTATCCCCTGGGGCATCCCCAGAAGCGTCACCAACAGCATCCCCGGAAACAGCACCGACGGGAATGGTTGCCTTAGTGTTTTGATGCGCTGTGAGGCCAGTTGCAACCTTCCCTCAGAAAGGACGCTTTGCGGTAAATAGAGCAATCATCCACTCCGGGAGGAAACGACGGACGGGGAGGAGCAGCCGATTGTGCCATCCCGGAATATAGATGACTTTCCCCTGCTCGTAAGCCCGGAGTGAGCCTCGTGCCACATCTTCAGGCCGCATTACAAAAGGACTCCCTCCCTGGCGTTTTACGCCTCCCCGGGCTCGTTCAAAGAACTTGCTCTCTGTTGGACCTGGAGCAACGTAGAGGACATGGACATTGTGGCGTCTCCATTCAGCCCAGAGGGCGAGGGAGAGGGAGTAGACGTAGGCTTTTGTTGCCGCATATACGGCAAAGTGGGCAAGTGGAAAGAACCCGGCAAGGGAACCGATGTTGATGATGCCACCTCGTTTCCGTTCCACCATGCGTTTCCCGGCATGGAAAGCAAGCTCGGTCAGCGCAGTAATGTTGAGTTCAATGATTTCCCGATAGCGCTCAAGGGAAGCGTCCAGAAATTCCCCATGTACTCCTGCACCGGCATTGTTGACAAGGAGCTCCACATCGTACTCGTA
>JBDIWL010000054.1:0-7227 GCA_039638315.1 Candidatus Caldatribacterium thermophilum
CTCAAGTGGTCTTATGGGATGTGCCCTGGCCAGTGTCTGCCGGGCCTGGGGGGGAGAGGTGAAGCTCATCACCGGTGCGCTTTCGGTTCGTGTCCCTTTTGGTGTGGTGCAAGAGGTGGCAGAAACAGCACTGGCTATGCGGGAAGCGGTTCTCCAGTCCTTTGACTGGTGTGACGTTCTCATCATGTGTGCAGCGGTTTCGGATTTCCGACCTCTTTCCTTCTCCCCTACGAAGGTGAAGCGGGGCAAAGACGTGCTAACGCTTTCTTTGGTGCCGAATCCCGATATTCTCCAAGAGGTGGGAGAAAGGAAGGGCGCGAAGATTATTGTGGGTTTCTGTGCTGAGACTGAGAACATGCTTGAGGAGGCTTGGCGAAAGCTTCGTGTTAAAAATGCCGATATGATGGTGGTGAATCCTGTGGGAGAAAAGGAGGCGGGATTTGCTGCTCCAACAAACAGAGTGTGGATTGTTGACCGAAAAGGAAATGAAGTGGCTCTTCCCCTGCTCCCCAAGACTGATATTGCCGAGCATATCGTCTCCCACCTTGTGGCACATTTTCTCTCATGAGGTGTATTGTTCAGGTCGCCCTTCCCCTTCCTCTCTTTCGGACGTTTTCCTATGTGGTGCCTGAGTCGCTCCTTGGCACGGTACAGGTGGGGAGTACTGTTGAGGTCGATTTCCATAATCGCATCGTTACCGGCTGGGTTGTGAGGGAGGGTGGGGAGGAGGTTCCAGGACTTAAGGAAATCCGTGCTGTAGAGCCCCTTCCTCCGCTGCCGGTGTCTTTTCTTGCGTTCTTGCAGCGGCTCTCGGTACTGTACCTGACCCCCCTTGGAGAGATAATTGCCTTGGTCATGCCACCGCTTCGCAAATCTTATAGAAGCGCTCTCTCCCTCCGGGTGTTTGTAGGAGAAAACAACGTGGCGTTTCGTGAGAGATTTGATACTCTTTCTCCTCGGGGAATGAATGGTTTCCTTTTCCGGGAGCAGTTTCGCATCTCCGAGTGCGAGTGGCAGAGGCTTCTTGTTGATGGGGTTATCCGCGTTGAGCCGGAAAGATGGATTTTCGAGGAAATTCCTCAGTCTCCTGGAACATTTTCCTTCTGGGAAATCCCCCGTATGGAGGAACGAAAAGCATTCTTTGCAGAGAATCTCAAAAAGGCCCAAAGGGAGGGCCAGAAGATCCTTGTCCTTTTTCCAGATTTTGAGCGAGAAGATACGTTTTTAGCTTTCCTCCATAAACTCCTTCCGCCCTCGTGCATCGTGCGCTACGACAGTCGTTTGAACTCGAGGGAAAGGCTCAAGGCGTTCCTCAGGATTGTTGAGGGAGACTTTACGGTTATTGCAGGCACTCGCCTTGCGGCTTTTGTTTTTCCCCGCAGTGACCTTCGTTTGTGCGTACTCTTTGATCCCGAGGAAAAGGGGTATTTTCCTGACCGAACCCCCCGCTACAGTACTGCTGAGGTTCTCGAGGAGCGGATACGCTTTTTTGGGGGGCACCTTGATGTTGTGGGTAGTGTGCCATCTCTTCGGGCGTACTTCCAGTGGAAACAGGGCATTCTCCGGTTAGGAAATACGTCCTCGTCCCCTTCCAGAGTCGCCATTCAGGGTATCGTTGTCCAGAAAAAGTTGGGAAGATGTGCCCTTCTCCCTCCTGCACGGCTCTGCATAGAGAAGGTCCTACGGCGTGGGGGGGTTGTTCTCGTATGGGTTCAGAAAACAGGCTACGCTGGGGCCCTGGGATGTCGGGAATGCGGTTTCTACTATACCTGTCCTTCCTGTGGCATTGCTCTCCGGTACCACCAGGATCGTATGCTCCTTGTGTGTCCTCTGTGCCGTTCTCAGAGAGTTCCCGAAAGCACGTGTCCAGTGTGTGGGGGGGTGGAATGGGAGGAATGGGGACAGGGTACAGAGAGGGTTTTTGAGGAGGTTGTCAAAGCGTTTCCAGGGGTACACAAGGAGCGGGTAGATCCAGAAAACGATGAAGAAGGGTGGGGAAGTGTGGTACAGGTTCCCTCTATCCTTGTGGGAACGAACGCCCTGCTTCGGGAAAGCCTTCTTGCTAAGGCCTCTCTTTTTGTTGTCCATTCTCTTGATGAGTGGCTTGGTCTCCCTGAAGTTGGTGCCCAGGAAGAGTTCTACCTCCGCTTGCACAGGGTTATCCGACTTCTTCCCGAAGGTGCCCAGATCATTGTTCAGGGGAGTCGCCAGAGTCTTTCGCGGCTTTCTGATTTCTTGAAACCCTGGTCCTCTTTTTATGCTCCACTCCTTGAAAAACGAAGGGCCCTTTTGTATCCTCCTTTCACGCGTCTTGTTCGAATTGTTGCCCGGGCGAGGAATAAAGTGGCGACCATGCAGGTTCTCAGTCGTTTGAAGGAACTCTTTATGGCTCAGGGGATTCAGGTTCTTGGACCCTTTCCCAGTGTCCGTCCCCGACGAGGACGGACAAAGAGTGTGGAGCTCATCATCCGGTATCCCGATGAGGATGCGGAGAAGGTTTTTGCTCTGTGTTCTCAAGTCTTCCCCCTCTCAGGGATGGACTGGTCTTTTGAACCTGTGCTCTTTTGAGGAGGATGTCGCGTGGCACTTCGAGTTCTCGAAAAGTATGGGAGTCCTGTGCTCCGCAAGAAGGCTCAGCCGATAGTTGATGTTACTGAGGAAATTGTAGCCCTTGCGCAAGACATGCTGGAGACGATGCACGCCTTTTCAGGAATAGGCCTTGCAGGAAACCAGGTAGGGGTTCCCCTTAGGATTATCACAGTGGTGCATCCAGAGACGAGAGAAGATCTGGTCGTTATCAATCCAGAGATTGTGGCTATAAGTACAGAGAGGGAACTTGGGGAGGAGGGATGCCTCAGTATTCCTGAGGTGTATGGGAAGGTCGAACGGGCACTGCGGGTAACCGTCCGGGGGATGGATCTCCGGGGGAAGGAAGTAGAGATTGCGGCGCAGGGACTTCTGGCAAGGATTTTCCAGCACGAAATCGACCATCTTGATGGTGTGCTCTTTGTGGATCGTCTCCATCCGGCAAAGCGACTCCTTTTGAGCAGTAAGCTTAAAAAGATTGCTCGTGAAGGGACACGGTGATATGCGTATCGTTTTCATGGGTACATCTCTTTTTGGAGTCAAAGTGCTTACCGAGATTGCCCAAGAGGACCGCTTTGCAATCCTTGGCGTTGTCACCCGACCAGACCGTCCGGCTGGCAGGGGATTGCGTCTTTCGCCACCCCCGGTGCGGGAAGAAGCAGAGCGTTTGGGGCTTCCCGTGTGGCAACCGGAACGGGTGAACCATCCGGATTTTGTGGCCTTTCTTCGGTCCCTTGGATGTGATGTCATTGTCGTTGCTGCATATGGGCAGATTCTCAAAAAAGAGCTCCTGTCCCTTCCTCCTCTGGGTTGCCTTAATGTCCATGCCTCGCTTCTTCCCAAATACCGTGGTCCTGATCCCATCCGCTGGACAATTCTCAATGGGGACGAAGTCACCGGGGTCACCATTATGCTTATGGACGAAGGGGTAGATACTGGTCCGGTGCTTGCACAGCAATCCTCTCCTGTAGCGCCGGATGATACGTATATTTCCCTTGTGGAGCGACTGGGTACTATGGGGGGGCGGCTCCTTTGTCGTGTTCTTCCTGTCTGGAGGGAGGGTCAGCTGGTACCTCGCCCTCAGGAGGGAGAGCCGTCCTATGCTCCTCTTCTTGGGAAAGATAAGGCCCGTATTTGCTGGGGAGATCCTTCCTGGTATATTACTCGCCAGGTGCGAGCATTTTTCCCCTCTCCAGGAGCATACGCTTTCTTTGAGGGGAAACGCCTCAAGGTTCTCGAAGCTTCCTGTGAAGAGGGAGGTGGAACTTCCTGTCCTCCTGGAACTATTTACCGTATAGAGAAGCATCGAGGTATTGTGGTGTGCACGGGAGAGGGATTCGTGATTCTCAAGAAGCTCCAACCTGAAGGAAGGCGAGCCATGTCTGCGTGGGAGTTCGTCTGTGGGTACCGTGTCTGTGAGGGTCAGGTATTCAATTAGGGGGTGAGGAGGTATGTTCTTTTTGGACCCGACCTTTCTTATCCTAATTCCTGCGCTTCTTCTTGCTCTTTACGCACACACGAAAGTGACCCAGACGTATGCAGTACTCTCCCGGAAGAGGGCCCGGGCTGGCCTTTCTGGCTGGCAAGTTGCGGTAGCACTTGTGGAGCAGCTTGGGCTTCGGGTACGCGTTGAGGAGATCCCCGGGGCTTTAACCGACCACTACGATCCATCCCGGGAGGTCTTGCGACTTTCTCAGGCGGTTGCCCGTGGAACTTCAATAGCCGATCTTGCTGTTGTTGCCCATGAAGTAGGACATGTCTTGCAAAAACGCGAGGGGTATGCCCCCTTTGCAATTCGGAGTGCTCTTGTTCCTGTGGCTGGTTTTGGCTCACAACTTGCGCTTCCTCTCTTTTTCCTGGGCTTTCTTTTCGCCTTTCGACCGCTTATGGACATTGGCATTCTTCTCTTCAGTGCTGCTGTACTCTTCCAGCTTGTAGTACTTCCTGTAGAATTTGACGCCAGCCGAAGGGCCTTGCGTGTTCTTGAACGCTTAGGCTTTGTAGGTAATGATGAGAAGCCTCTTGTCCAGCAAATGCTTCGTGCTGCCGCTTTGACCTATGTTGCAGCAACAGCAGTTGCTGCTTTGCAGTTGATACGTCTTTTCCTCTTGCGTGAGAGCAGGGAGTGAAACGTTGGCTGACCGGTATCGGCTTGATGCACTCTCTCTTCTTGTTCGTCTTGACGAGGGCAAGGTCACCTTTCTTGATCAGGCGTATACAGCCTGCTCCAGGGAGTACACCCCTCACGAGCGAGATCTCCTGGTAAGTCTGGTGCGGGGAGTGGTGAAGTTTCGGTGCAAAATCGATGCTGTGGCGAGGAAGTATCTTCCCAGGTGGGAGCGACTACCGTACGGAGTGCAGAATGCGCTCCGTCTTGGGATATTCCAGTTGCTCTTCCATACCCATGTACCCCCTTTTGCTGCGGTTTACGAGTGGGTTGAGGTAGTGAAAGCCTTTGGATACCCGGCTTTTGCTGCCCTTGTGAATGCGGTTTTGCGCAGTGTTGCCAGGGACCTTGAGGCCTATCGGACGGAGGCGAGTACATGGGGAGTAGATATCCCCTCCTGGCTTGAGAGGGAGTGGAAGGAGGCCATTGGTGATGCGCAACTTTCTGTTCTCTTGCGATCCCTTGCCCTTCCTCCTCCGCTTTTTGTTCGCGTCAATACCCTGCAAGTGGGAGAGGAGGAGCTCCAGAATCGCCTTGCCCAGCGGGGCATTCCAAGCAGGAAAACCTCCATTCAGGGGGCCCTTGAAGTCGTAACAAGCTACTCGACGCTCGTGCGAACTCCAGAATATGCCCAGGGACTCTTCTACCCGCAGGATTTGGGATCCCAAATTGTTGGACATCTTGTGCGTCCAGAACCTGGAGAGTGCGTCGTGGACGCCTGCTGCGGAGTTGGCGGGAAGACGTTACTCCTTGCGCAGCTTATGGGGAATAGAGGTCGCATCCTGGCGTGGGACAGGAACAAAAAACGTGTCGCTGTCATGGAAAGGCTCCTCAAGCGCACAGGTGTGACCATCGTGCAACCTGGGGTTTACGACTGCTTGAAGCTTCCTGAACATTTTTGGGGCATTGCGGATAGGGTTCTCCTTGATGCTCCTTGTTCCAATCTTGGAACTCTTCGCAGGAACCCGGAGGTTCTCTTGAGGGTACGTGAGGAAGACGTTGCATCCTGTGCGGAAAAGCAACTGGGGCTTCTTCGTGCGCTTTTCCAGGTGGTCAAGCCCGGAGGGCTCATGGTATACTCTGTATGCACTTTGACCCGGAAGGAAACGATTGAAGTTGTCAGTGCGTTTGAAGAAGAAAAGGGGCCAAAGATTGCACGGGTACAACTTGGTGATGGGTGTGTTCGTGGGGGGGAAGATGGGTACGTTTTTCTCTGGCCCCATGAGTACTTCTGTGATGGATTTTTCGTTGCAGCTTGGAGGAAGGTAGAGTGAAGTCGCGGCTTCCAGAGTTTTTGGGCAAGGTTTTTGGAGCTGCATTTTTCTTCGGATTTGGTCTTTTCGTGAGTTTCTTCACAGGTTTCCTCCTTTTTGAGCGGTACATTGCCGGAGAAAGTATTTCCGTTCCCGATGTGCGAAATATGAACCTTCTTGAAGCCTTGCACCGGTCAACCCGTCTTGGTTTCCGTCTCGAGGTTGAGGAAGTGGTTCAGGATGCTTCTTCTCCTCCCCTTGTTGTCCTGCAGCAGAATCCTCCTCCTGGAACACGAACAAAGAGGAATAGCCAGTTGCGGGTTGTGGTGAACGGAGGTTCTCTCTCGGGTACGCTTTCTCAGCTTCCGGCTCAGGGTTACGTCCTTCTTCCTGACGTTCGAAATAAGAGCCTTGAAGAGGCTCAGAGTATCCTTGAAGCTCAGGGGTTGCGTGTTGGGAGAATCGTCGAAGCAACCCATGATACGCTTCCCCAGGGTTATGTGATTTCCCAGAATCCCTCACCGCAGGCAAGGATTTCTCCAGGGAGCTTGGTGCATCTCCTTGTTTCTGCTGGAAAGGCGAAGGCGACTGAAGAAGTTCAGGTTCCCGATGTTGTGGGTCTTCGTCTTGAAGAGGCTCAGGAGATTCTTGCGCAGAGCGGTCTTAGTGTCGAGGCCCTCGAGGAGGTTCCCTCTGGAGAGCGACCCGGGGGAGTTGTTGTTGGACAGAGCCCAGAAGCAGGGGAACGTATTTCCCGGGGGAGTGGTGTCCGTCTCCAGGTAACGCGGGGCAAAGAAGAGCATCAGCCCGAGGCAGGGGGAAAGAAAGCCCTCAATCTCCGTTTCGTTCTTCCTTCTTCCCAGAATCCGATTACCGTCCAGGTTGTGGTTCAGGATGAGTTGGGAGAGCGAGTTGTGTATGAGCGGGAGCATCGGGGTGAGGAGCTTGTTGAGGTTTCGACCTCCACTCAGGGGCGGGGAAAGGTACTCATTTTCCTGAACGGGTACTACTACTGGGAGAAGAAACTCGAGTAGAAGGGGGGAGGCTTGTGGCAAGACTCGCTCCGTCGATTCTCTCTTGCGATTTCTCTCAGTTTCGGGAGCAACTCCTCGCGGCTTGGGAAGGTGGCGCGGAAATCATTCACGTAGATGTGATGGATGGGCATTTTGTCCCAAACCTGACCTTTGGTCCCCCCATTGTTGCAGCTGTTCGGAAAGTACT
>JBDIWL010000055.1:0-7226 GCA_039638315.1 Candidatus Caldatribacterium thermophilum
CTATCCTCGCTGCTGTGCTCACCATTCTCGGGTACTCGATTAACGACTCCATTGTCGTTATGGACCGGGTTCGGGAGAACCTTGTGGGGCGAAGGCGCGATGAGGACCTTGAAGGCATCGTCAATCGAAGCATTAACGAGGTACTCTCCCGAACCATCAACACCGCCTTGACCACCGCCTTGCCTGTTCTGGCTCTCTACTTCTTTGGCGGGAAAATGCTCCAGGATTTCGCCCTGGCAATTCTTGTGGGGCTCCTCGTGGGGACGTACTCTTCGATTTTTGTGGTGAGCGCTCTGTGGGTCGATTGGGAGAAGCGGCGGCCTCGCCGGAGGTAGGGTACTTGAAGAGACGCTGGCAAATTCGGAAGGTCAACGAGGCGCATCTCCGGCGCCTCATGCACGATCTTTCCCTTCCTCCTGCAGCGGCCCGTATTCTCCTCAACCGGGGTATTGTCACCCCCGAGGAAGGGAGGAGTTTTCTCAGCCCCTCTCTCAGGGTGCTCGATGGGCTCTTTGACCTTTCGGGGGTTTCGGCGGCGGTCTCCTGTGTTGAGCAGGCCCTCCGAAAGGGTACACGAATCCTCGTTTTTGGAGATTACGACGTTGATGGGCTCACTGCCTCTGCCATCCTTGTGCGCTTCCTGCGGCGTTTTTCTGAGAACGTCGCTGTGTACGTTCCGAGTCGCTTCCTTGAGGGTTATGGTCTTACGCAGGAGGCGGTGCGCCGCATAGTCGCCGAGCAGCGTGCGCCTCTTCTTGTCATCGCCGTTGATTGTGGTATAAGGGATATCGCAGGGGCTCACTTCCTTAAAGAACACGGTGCCCAGCTCGTTATTCTTGACCACCACCTTCCCGATCCTCTCCACCGCCCGGAGGCGGATGCTCTCGTGAGTACCTGGGATTCCGGAGGCTCTCCAGCTTCCTTCCTCTCTGGAGCTGGTCTGGCGCTCCTTTTTGTTCGAGCCTTAGCGCTGCGCCTTGGGGTATCGCGGGACCCAGCAGAAGAGTACCTTGATTTTGCCTGTCTTGGGACTGTGGGTGATGTGGTGCCCCTTCTTCGGGAAAACCGTGCCATTGTGAAGTACGGCCTGCAAGCCCTCAATGAGCGCCCATCCATACCGGTACGGGTTCTCTGCGAGGTTGCAGGGGTTGCAGGACGCTACGTTGATACTGAGGAAGTGGGGTTCATTCTTGCTCCAAGGATTAACGCGGCAGGGCGTGTGGATCACCCAAAGATTGCTCTCGATTTCCTCCTCTGCGACCACCCTGAGGAGGCTTTCGTCTATGCGAAGCGCTTGAGCTACCTGAATAGCCGAAGGCAAGAGGAGGAGGAGCGAGTATTCAGGGATATCCTGGAGGATCCGGAGAACCAGGCCTTTCTTGAGGATGCCATAGTCGTCCTTTCTGGGAAAGGCTGGAACATTGGGGTCTTGGGGATTGTGGCTTCTCGACTCAGCGAAAACCTCAGGCGTCCGGTTATCGTTCTTGGAGAGCACAATGGTGTGGCTATAGGGTCAGGACGCAGCATAGAGGGCTTTCATCTCCTCAGGGCCATTGAGGAGTGTGCGCCCTTGCTCCTTCGATATGGGGGCCATGAGATGGCTGTGGGGTTGAGGATTCGGGCAGAAGATGTGCCATCCTTCCGGAAGCGTCTCAACGAGTGTTTTTCCCAGACGGTACGTGAATGCCTGGCGCTGCGGGGGCTTGTGGTTGATGCCCTTGTGGGTCTTGGGGACCTTGATGAGCGCTTCCTCTCCTTCTGGGAGCAGCTGAAACCCTTTGGAGAGAAAAACCCCAATCCACTCCTCGCCACACTCAATGTGGTGCTTGAGCGTCGCTGGGTATGGGGTCGGGGAGGGAACCATCTGCGTCTCCTCCTCCGTCAGGGTAGGGAGTACCAGGAAGCGGTGGTCTTTGAAGGCAAAGGAAAGGCGGAAGAGCTCTACGGGGGGTCTCTGGCAGATTTTGCCTTTGAAGTGCAGAATGGAGCGGAAAACTCCTTCTATCTCAAGGTGCACGACTGGAGAATCAAAAAGTGAGGAGGTTGGATTTCACGTGGATCTGGCTCAGTATATCCGCAATATTCCCGATTTTCCCACTCCAGGGATTCAATTCAAGGATATCACAACGCTTCTCAAGAGGAGAGAGGCGTTTCGAGAGGCTGTTGAGCGTCTTGCTGAGGCACTTCGCCCGGCAAATCCTGACCTTGTGGTGGGCATTGAAGCTCGAGGGTTCATTATAGGGGCGCCGGTTGCGTACCTTCTTGGGTGTGGTTTTGTCCCGGTGCGGAAGAAGGGGAAGCTCCCTGCGGCAACACTCTCAAAGACCTACCAGCTTGAGTATGGATCGGCGACCCTCGAGATACATCGGGACGCCATTGAGACAGGGCAGCGGGTGGTTATCGTGGATGACCTTCTGGCCACTGGGGGGACGACAAGGGCGGTGTGCGAGATGGTCGAAGAGCTTGGGGGAAATATTGTCGGGATTGGTTTCGTTATAGAACTTGAGACCCTTCGGGGGAGGGAACGGCTCGCAAAGTATCCGGTCGTTTCGCTCATTAAACTGTAGAGGTGAGATGCATGAGTCAGGTGGGGTAGAGGACAAGGAGAGTCTTGAGACGCTCCTTGCGAAGATTTCCTCATACCATCCTGAGTTCGACCGGGACCTTGTTTCCCGAGCTTATGCTTTCGCATGGCAAGCCCATGCAGGGCAGACGAGGCTTTCTGGAGAGCCCTTCTTTACCCATCCCCTTGCGGTGGCCCACATTGTGGCAGATCTCCGAATGGATGAGGTGACCATTGCGGCAGCACTCCTTCACGACGTCCTGGAGGACGCAAGGGGTATTACACCAGAAGACCTGGAGCGAGAATTTGGCAAAGAGGTGACCCATCTCGTCCAGGGGGTGACGAAACTCAACGTTGGTTTTTCCTACTCCTCAAAGGAAGAGACCCAGGTAGAGAACTACCGGCGTCTTTTCGTGGCCATGGCAGAGGACGTCCGGGTCATCATCATTAAGCTTGCCGATCGGCTCCACAACATGCGTACCCTCAAGTACCAGAACCGACAGAAAAAAGAGGAGATTGCCCGGGAAACCCTGGAAATCTTTGCCCCCATAGCCCATCGCCTTGGTATGTACGCCATGCAGGTGGAACTTGAAAATCTCTCCCTCTTTTTCCTCGACCCTGAGGCGTACTGCGCCATCCAGCGGGGTGTCGAGCGCCTCAAGGCGGAGCGGGAAGCGCAGATTGAAGAAGCGAGGAAGCAGCTTGCGGCACGTCTTGAGCGGGCAGGGATTGAAGGGGAAATCCAGAGCCGCTTCAAGCATATCTACAGCATCTACAACAAGCTCCGTCGGCAAAACCTCAACCTTGAGGATCTTCCCGATCTCATTGCCCTCCGAGTCATTGTGCGGACTGTGGATGAATGCTATGCCGTCTTAGGTATTGTCCATTCCCTCTGGAATCCCATAGAGGGACGCTTCAAGGACTATATCGCTGTACCCAAGTCGAACATGTACCAGTCGCTGCACACCACCGTCATTGGACCAAAGGGGCTTCCTATGGAAATCCAGATTCGGACTTGGGACATGCACCAGGTAGCCGAGTACGGCATTGCCGCCCACTGGAAGTATAAGGAAGGTAGAGTTGGGGAAAGAGATGATGGTTTTGATGAGCGCATGGCCTGGCTTCGGCAGATTCTTGAGTGGCAGCAGGATTTGAAGAGCACTCGGGAATTCATGGAGAGTTTGAAGATAAGCCTCTTTGACGACGAGGTCTACGTGTTCACTCCGAAGGGTGACCTCAAGAAACTCCCCAAAGGCTCTACCCCCATTGACTTTGCGTACCTCATCCACACAGAAGTCGGCAACACCTGCGTGGGGGCACGGGTCAACAAGAAAATGGTCCCCCTGGACTATGAACTCAAAAGTGGAGACATTGTGGAAATCATAACCTCCCGATCCTCCTCTGGCCCGAGTGCTGACTGGTTGAAGATTGCCAAAACGCCTTCTGCTCGGAGCAAAATTCGGGCGTTCCTTCGCAAGAAGAACCAGGAGATGAACCGGGAACGGGGTAGGGAGCTCTTCGTCCGGGAGATGGAGAAGTACTCCCTGACTCCGGAGGAGAACGTGGTGGTCACCGAGAACCTCAATGCCTTCCTGGAAAGGGAACGCTTGAAAGACGTTGAGGATCTCTACGTGGCTATAGGAGAGGGGCGCTACAGTGCCCGGCACGTGGTGAACCGGATTATCCCCTACACCATTCGCCGGCGTTTCCAGGAGAAGAAAAAGGCTGGAGTTGTTCGTCCTTTCCGGGAAGAAGAAAGTGTCATCGTTCAGGGTGTTTCGAATCTCGTTGTGCGGTTGGCTCGCTGCTGTGCCCCTGTCCCGGGGGATGACATTGTGGCCTTTGTGACTCAGGGAAAGGGCATAACGGTACATCGCAAAAATTGCGTCAACCTTGCCACGCTTTCTCAGGACGCCAATCGTCTCCTTGAGGCTTCATGGGTGGAGAATCTCGAAGGGCAGTTCCATACAGGTATTATCGTTGAAGCCCTCGATCGACCCAAGCTCCTTGCCGATGTTTCTGGAGCCATTGCGAATTGCCAGGTGGAGATTAAGGCTGTGCGGGCACACACCGTTGGCGATGGGGCGCACATTCACCTTGTTGTGGATGTTAGGAATCGTGAAGAGCTGGAAGGAGTTCTGAAAGAAATCCGCAAGGTAGCCAACGTTCAAAGCGTAAAGAGAGGGGGCATTTTCTCTGGACGATGAGGGCCGTCGTGCAGCGTGTACAAAAGGCTTCGGTCTCCGTTGACGGAAACGTCGTTGGTGCCATCGATAAGGGACTCCTTGTTTTCCTTGGTGTTGGTAAGGACGATACCGAGAAAGACCTGGAGTTCATGGTGCGCAAAATCCCCCGCCTTCGGGTTTTCGAGGACGAAGGGGGGAAAATGAACCTGAGCGTCCTTGATGTGGGGGGAGCCATTCTCTGCGTATCCCAGTTCACCCTCTATGGGGATTGTCGCCGGGGCTTGCGGCCGAGTTTCGACGAAGCGGCACCTCCAGACATGGCCAGGTACTACTATGAGGAGTTCATACGTCGCCTGAAAGGGGAGGGTATTCCGGTAGCAAGCGGTATCTTCGGTGCTTTTATGGCTGTGGAGCTCGTGAACGATGGTCCAGTGACTATCCTTCTTGAAAGCAAGGAAAGGAGGAGAACATGAGCCTCTCGCTTGAGCGATTCGTCCTTGGAGACTTCGCCACGAACTGCTACGTCATCCATGACGGCAAGGAAGCCATCCTCGTTGACCCTGCCTGTCCTTCGGAGGACCTCAAGAAGTGGATCGAGGAACGGGGGCTTTCTGTGTCCTTTATTGTCAATACCCACGGGCATATTGACCACATCGGGGGTAACGCCTTCTTCAAAGAGGCTTTCCCTAAGGCGGTTCTGGCCATCCACGATGGGGACCTCGTGTACCTCACACGTCCTGATTTGAACCTCTCTTTGGAAATCTCCTGCCCTTTCATCTCGCCCTTTCCGGAACTCGTCTTCCAGGGAGAGGATGCCCGTTTTGCCTTTGGAAACACGGAAGTTGAGGTTTTCGCCTCACCCGGCCATACTCCAGGAAGTATCTGCCTCTTTTTCCCCGAGAGGATGTGGCTTCTCAGTGGCGATACCCTCTTTTCTGGTTCGGTGGGGAGAACGGACCTCCCCGGTGGGTCATTCCGGGACCTTGTGGTGAGCCTGGAAAGGATTTTTGCCCGCTTCTCGGATGATGTTACAGTTTTTCCGGGTCACGGTCCAGAAACAACTATTGGTCTTGAGAAAAAGAGTAACGCCTATTACCTCACGTATGTAGCCCAGAAGTGAGCTTGAGCTCACTTCTGGGCTTCCTCGATGAGCCTTAAGTACTCTGCAACGAGGGCTTCGGCTTTCTCCTTTTCTTTTGCCTCGGCGAAAACCCGAATGAGGGGTTCTGTCCCCGAGGGCCGCACAAGGACCCAGCTTCCATCGTCAAAGATAACCTTAAAGCCATCGATGGTTATGCGGTTTTTTTCCTGAGCTGTTTTCGCATCCACGGCCTGGAGCACGGCATCCCGTTTCTCAGGGTCGATGGTCACCTTCCGCTTCACCTGGTAGTACGGTGGAAGCTCTCTGAGAAGGGCACTCAGGGATTTCCCTCGAGTTGCAAGGATATGGAGGATGAACGCTGCAGCCATTGCTCCATCCCGTCCCCAGACAAAATCCGGGAAAATCATGCCACCGTTTTCCTCGCAGCCGAAGATGCCTCCATGTTCCTGAAGGGCTTTTGCCACAACGAGGTCGCCTACTGCTGTGGTGATGACCTTGCGGTTTGTGGCCTGGGCAATCTCCTGGAGAATATGGGTTGTGGCAACAGTAGTGACTATGGGACCAGGAATAGGTCTTTCGGCAAGCTCCCGGGCAACAAGACTCACGCTCAGGTCTCCAGGGACGAACTCTCCCTCCCCGGTAATCACAATGAGGCGGTCCCCATCGCCATCCTGGGCAAAGCCAAGGTCGAAATCTCCGTGGCGGATGAGGGTAGTGATATCCTTGAGGTTCTCAGGAGTGGGCTCAGGATTCCTTCCCGGGAAGTTTCCATCTGGATGGGCATTGAGGGTAACGACGCGACACCCCATCTCCGAGAGGAGATACGGTGTTATGAGAGAGGGAGCCCCATTCGCACAGTCAAGAGCGATACGGAAGCTCCTCTTCCGGATAGCGGCAACGTCAACCCGAGACATAATGGCAGCTATGTAGTCCCAGCGGATGTCGCGCTTTATGGTTTCCTGAGGAATTGCAGACCATGATGCCCGGTGGAAGGCCTCGGTAAAAAATATCCGCTCAACCTCTCCTTCCTTCTCCCGGTCAAGGCCCTTGCCGCTTTTTTCCATGAACTTGATGCCATTCCACTCTGGGGGGTTGTGGCTTGCTGTAACCATGGCTCCCCACATATTCCATTGCCGGCAAGCCCACTGGAGAGCTGGGGTAGCCGTCACCCCGAGTTCGACCACCTGGCATCCGGAAGAGAGAAGCCCTGCAATGACCGCATTGTAGAGCATCTCACTCGTCTTCCTTGCGTCCCTCCCTACAACCACGCCTTCTCCCCCGATAAAGGTGCCAAAGCTCAAAGCCAGTTTCGTGGCCATTTCAGGGGTGAGGACTTCGTTAGCAATACGCCGTATGCCGAAGGTGCCAAAAAGTC
>JBDIWL010000056.1:0-7137 GCA_039638315.1 Candidatus Caldatribacterium thermophilum
GTGCGGACCCGTATCGACGAGCGGGAGTACAAGAAAATCACCCCCGGTATGAAGGCCCTTGTGAAGGAACTCGTGAGTACTGGCGGCAGGGTTTTCCGAGCAGAAGTTGTCCGGGTCGCCCCGGCCATTGACCCAGCCCAGGGAACGGTTGAGGTTACGCTCCTCTTTGAGGACACCGTTGAAAACCTCAAGCCTGAGGCAGCAGTGAATGTGGAGCTCATCCTTGGGGAACGTCAGGGGGTTTTAGTCTTCCCCAGGGCGTACCTTGAGGAGAGCAACGGAAAGGCCTTTGTGTGGCTCTGGAACGATGGACGGGCCACAAGGAAACCTCTGTCCTCCTTTACCTTTTTTGCCGACTGGGTGGTGACCGAGGCTATTCCTGAAGGAACCGTCCTTCTCAACCCCCAGGGATTGCGGGAAGGACAAAGAGTTGTCCTTTTCAAGCGGAGGGAGTCCTAATGGTGCTTCTGGCCTTTCGAATAGCTTTCCGCTTTCTCCGGGCCTCTCGAACGCAGACCCTCCTCATCCTCCTTGGCATTACCTCAGGTGTGGCTATACAGATTTTCCTCTCCTCCCTCATCACCGGTCTCCAGGCAAACCTCATCGAGCGCACCGTTGGTGACGCTCCCCACATCATCGTCATCCCGAGGGTCCAGGAACCCACCTCTACTGTTCGTGAAAGAGGAGCGCTTGTTCTCTCGACTTTTGGCAGCCCTGTCCAGGAAGAGGCAAAAATCCTCTCCTGGCAATCCACAGAGGCAAAGCTCGCCCAGAGGGAGGACATCACTGTTGCCTCTCCCCTCGTTGAGGGACCAGGAAGCATAGAGAAAGGAGACCTTGTGCGAAGCGTTGTCCTCCGGGGGGTCCTCTTTGACCGTGCCGACCGGATTTACGAACTCCGGGAGAGAACGGTTGAGGGTATCCCGGGAATTGGGGGGAATACCATTCTCATCGGGAAGGACCTGGCTCAGGACCTTCGCCTCGCCCCGGGAGATATCGTGCGCATCGCCACTCCCCAGGGGAACGAGGGAACTTTCATCGTGAACGGTATTTTCGACCTTGAGAACGCAACCATAAACGCATCCTGGGTTTTCCTCGATATCGTTCCCGCCTGGGCCCTCCTGAACCTTGAGGGAGCGATTTCAAGCATAGAAATCCAGATTGCCGACGTCTTTGCAGCAGAACGCATTGCCCGGGAAATTGAGCGGGAAATCCCCCAGTACCCCATCGAGACCTGGCAAAAGCGCAACGCCCAGCTCCTCTCCGCCCTTCGGAGCCAGAGCCTCTCCTCGTACCTCATCCAGGTCTTCATCCTCATTGCCGTAACCCTCGGGATTGCCAGCGTCCTCGTCGTCTCGGTAACGCAGCGTATTCGGGAAATTGGCATCCTCAAAGCCATAGGCATGACGAACTTCGGCATAAGCCTTGTCTTCCTCATTCAGGGAGGCATCCTGGGGCTTGCAGGTTCTGCATCCGGGGCAGCCTTTGGGTTGCTCCTTGTTCGCTTCTTCCAGCAGGTGGCTGCGCGAAGTGGTGGAGCCATCCCCTTTTCCATCACCACCAACTTTACAGCCGCCCTCACCATAGTGGCCATATCAGGTGCGGCGAGTACCCTTGCCGCCCTCTCGCCTGCCCGGCAGGCAGTCCGACTCCTCCCCATCGAGGTCATCCGCAATGGATAAGCACACCGTGGTCCTTGAAAGGGTCAACAAAGTCTACGGTACTGTGGTCAAAACGCAGGTGCTCTTCGATATCACCTTAACTGTCCCAGAAGGGCAATTCCTCGCCCTCATTGGACCCTCTGGCTCCGGGAAAACGACGCTCCTCAACATCATCGGGGCTTTAGACCGGCCAACGAGCGGAGAGGTATTCATTGAGGGAAAGCGGCTCAACGATTTTGGGGAGGAGGAACTTGCCCGTTTCCGCAACCGCTTCCTCGGGTACATTTTCCAGTTCCACTACCTCCTCCCTGAGTTCACCACCTTAGAGAACGTCCTCATACCCCACTGGATAGCCGGGGGAAAGAGAACGAGAGAGGTGGAAAAACGGGCACTGTACCTCCTTGAACGGGTGGGGCTTGGGGGTGCTGCCCACAAGAGGATCGCCCTCCTTTCAGGAGGCCAGCAGCAGCGGGTAGCCATTGCCCGAGCACTCATGAATGCCCCAAAACTCCTCCTTGCCGACGAACCCACCGGAGCCCTGGACACGAAAACCGGCGAGCAGGTCCTTGAGCTCCTTGGGGACATCCGAAAAGAGTACGGTACCACTATGATTATGGTGACCCACAACCGCGACGTGGCCCTCCGGGCCGACCGCATCCTTGAGCTTGTGGATGGACGCCTCTGCAAGGAGGTGTACCCGCAAAGGGTGGGGCTCACTGAGGCAGCAGCAATCCTTGAGGCCTACGAGTGCAATATAGAAGATGCTGCGAACGAGCTCACTCCAAAAGGACCTTCCCCCTCTACAGGCAACCTGCACAAGAGGGGTTCCAAAAATTTTTGAAAAAATTCTCCCCAACCCCTTGACAGGGTGCAAAAAGCCAATATAATACCCTGTGGAGTTCAGGGAAAGAAAAGATTTCTGACGAGCGAAAATCCCCTCCTTGCACCTATAGGGGGGCTGCCTTCCCGCAGAGAGGCGGCTCCCCTATAGGTGTTTCTTAGGGCCTGAAAACGAGGGTACCGAAGAAAAAGGATGCCCCGTATATCCCGGGCATGGGGCTCCAGGTAGAGAATTCTCCCGAGGCAATGCTGTTTCGGCAGAAGTTCACACCCCACGTTTCGCCCTCTTCGGGCATCGTCCGCGTGAGGGTAAAAAAGGGGATGGCGAACTCCACAACAGTCTGCCCATCCCCTGAGCGTACGGCCACCTCCCAGGTACCCTCAAAGCGCGCTCCAAGGAAAGAGGAGGCATCGTATTTTGTCCCCAGGCTGTTGACCGCAAACTGCACGAAGAAACTCCGGCTCAACCAGGGGTCGAGGAAAAGCTCTACCGAATCGTCGTAGAAAACAGGACCGTCCTGGGCGGTGATACGGCCAGGGGCAAAGGGACCATGGAGAACGTAAGCAACGTAGAGGTTATCCGCATCGTAGAGGCAGGCAACCCTGGTATCGTTTTGTGCCTCCTCCCCAAGGATGGACACAAAATCCCCCTGCCATTCGGCCTCCTGCCAGGCATCCTCAAGAATCCCATCGACCTTCACAGGGAACGGGACACGCTTTGCCACGATGGTACGCCGTTTACTGAGGATGTCCTGGGGCAAGAGGGGTAACGCGGAAAGCTTCGGGAAGTCCCCCCGTTGAGGAGGCACCACAGGTTCAGCGAAAACTGCAGCAAGGAGCTCATCGGTAAGATAGGGCAAGGCAAAAAGGACAACACCACAGGGGGTATGCTTTGAGGCCCGGGAAATTTCATCGAGCACCTTTTCCTTGTCCATCCCTGCACACCAGATACCAGCGCAAAAGGGCGTTTCCTCAAGGAACGTCCGAACCCAGACGAGTAGCCCCTCAAACTCTGCAGGTCGTGAACTATAGGTCATGGGAACGAGGAAGTCAAAAAGGCGCTCCCTTCCCCACCTGGGCCAGTCCTGGAGGAAACCTGGATACCCTAAGAGGGGGAACCCGAAGGGCTTGACCGCACAGGAAAGGAGCAGTTCCGGCTTGACGTTCCGAAGGGTGTCGACAAGAGACGCGGCAAAGCGCGAAAGGGCATCAGCCCGAAACGCAACCCACGCCTCGTACGCTGCAAAGTCCCTGACCGGGTCAAGGACAAGGGGGTCAAGGCTATGGACTTTCTGAAAAGCCTTCCTGCAGTTCTCGCAGTAGCAGGCATCGGCAATTGTTGGGTCGGGGAAACGGAAGTAGTCAAGGTGTACACCATCAAGGTCGTACTGCGTTGCAACCTCTTCAAGGAGCCCCTGGTAGAAGGCCAGTACCCCTTCATGCATCGGGCACACGAAGAAGAAGCGTTTCCCCCCCTGGACGTACCCCGCAGTACCATCACGGTTTCGGGCAACCCACTGGGGGAAGCGAGAAAGGAGCGGTCCTGGTGCATCAAGTCCCACGTAGAACATGTGGTACCAGGCGTGGACCTGCATGCCGTACTTTTTGGCCTCCTTTATGAAGAGCTCGAGGGGGTCTATTCCGGAGGCTCTGAAGCGTTCCATCTGAGAAGGAAGACCTTGAGCGGCAAGAAACGAAGAAGGATAGATGGTTTCCCCACGGTAGAAGGACTCGACAAAAAGAGCATTGCAGTGGGCTTTGTGGAGGCGAGCAACGAGGTTCTGGATACCCTCGGGAGTTTCAGGGATGCTCCGCACATCAATCCACACTCCCTGGATACCCTTTAGCTCAGCAGCCCAGAGGAAAGGTACCCAGAGAAGGCAAAAGAGTACAAAAAGCACATACCGCAACTACTTCACCTCCTCGCAGGATGGGGACGAATGCCAAGAAGGGCTAAAGCCACAAGAATTCCAAGGATTCCCGATGTCTCAAGAACGAAAGTCACCCGGTTCCCAAAGGCATTTGCAAAGGCAAAACTCAAAAGGTTCCCGAAGGACCAGGCAAAACCCATAGCGACTGAAGAGGCAAAGACCCGGTGCTTGGGGAGCATCTCCTGCGCCTCGTGGACATTGGCACTCATGGTGAGGAACGCAGAAAAATCTGCCACAAGGGAGAGAAGGGTGAGCAGGGGAATGCTCTGGGTCATGGGCAAAAAGAAAAGCCCAACACCAAGACCAATGAAGGAGAGGAAATTGACCACCCACATGGGGATTCTCTTTAAGAGGAGAACGCCAAGGAAATTGGCGAAAAATCCCACGAGGACCCCAAGAGAAAGGAGCATGCCGCCCCAGAAAAGAGGGGCAAAAGACGTCACATACAGGGGCAAAAAGGTGTGGAATAGAGAGGTGAAAAAGGTTCGCACCCCCACAAGGAGCCACACCGGAAAAAGTATTGGGAAAAGGCGCCAGGGGAAAGATGCCTCCTGGGGAACGGAAAGGGTGGTGTTCCGGAATTTGAGGAAACCAAGGCTCATGAGTACCCAAAGCCCCAGAGCAATCCAGGCAAGCGGTGCAAGGGAAAAACGCAGGGCAAACCAGGTGACGCAGAGCGGCCCTAAAACGCCCCCCGCAATACCTCCAGAAGTGAAAAACGCTACACCCTGTGCCCCATGCTGCAACCCGGAAAGGGCTGCACCCACCGGGTGGAAAGAAGCATTGGCGAGAAAAAGCAGGAGAAACGCCCCAAAGAGGAACCCAAAAGGAAGAGGCAGGGAGAGGAAAACCACAGAAAGGGCAACACAAGAAAGCGATACGTAAAGGCTCATCAGGTGGTTCCTGACCTTGCCAAGCAAAAGAGCAAAAAGAGGCTGGGCAAGCGACCCAAGGAAACCGAGTGCCGTGATGGCCGAAGCAACAGTTTTCGTCTCAAGGCCGTACTGCCTGACGAAGTACGGACCAAGGGGTGCAGGAAAAGAACTCGCCCAGTCAACAAAGAAATGGAAGAGGAAAAGGAGAAGGGCCATAGGAATTTCAGGTACCCGGACCCCCACGGGTCCGGGCTAAGGTTACAGGGAAAGCATTCGGGAAAGCACTGGGTGCTTCCGGGACAGGGCTACGAGACCTCCCCAGGTCACGAGGATTGCCCCCGTGATGATGCCCCCAAGGAGGAGGTCCCAGCCAATGTTCTCCGAGATGAGGAAGAGCTCCCCGTTGAGCAAATGGTCAATAACCCCAAAGAGCGCTCCGCCCCAGAAGAGGAGATTCAGCCAGAACACCTTTGCATTGCGCGCCTTCTTCCAGAAGACCGACGTCACGATTGCCCCTGCAAGGGGTCCCACGTAGCACATAGCATTTCGCCTCCTCATGTGACATAAGTGAGCCAGTGCTCGTACTTTGGTTCCTCCCCCCGAACAACCCGGAAGAACACTTCCTGGAGCTTTCGGGTGAGAGGCCCTGGTTTCCCATCACCGATAGGCCGCCCATCAATCTCCACAATGGGTGTGATTTCCGCCGCTGTCCCTGTAAAGAACGCCTCATCTGCGAGGTAGAGATCGTCCCTCGTGCAGAGGGTCTCCCGGACAGGGATACCCAAATCCTGAGCAAGACGCATAACGGTATCCCGGGTGATGCCAAGGAGGATAGAATACGGATGAGGCGTGTAGAGAATGCCGTCCTTCACATAGAAAATGTTCTCCCCACTTCCTTCTGCCACAAAGCCATGGGCGTCAAGAAGGATAGCCTCATCGTACCCCAGCTCTTTCGCTTCCATTTTCGCCAAAGCTGAATTGAGGTAGTTGGCACTCGTTTTGGCCCGGGGAGAACCGGAATTCGCGTAGATACGCACGTAAGAAGAAATCTTTGCCCGGATACCCTCTTTAAGCGCCTTATCCCCCATGTAGGCACCCCAGCACCAGACGGCGATGGCACAATCCACTTCGCAGCGGCTTGGATCCACCCCCATCTCTCCGTATCCCCGAAAGGCAACCGGACGGATGTAGCACTCCTCAACCTCATTGGCCCGTATGGTCGCAAGAATTGCCTCTTCAATCTCGTGAGGGGTGTAAGGAATCTGCATTTTGATGATACGGGCTGAGTCAAAGAGGCGTCGTACGTGCTCCCGGAGACGAAAGACCGCAGGTCCCTTTTTCGTTTTGTAACAGCGAATACCTTCAAAAACCGCTGTTCCGTAGTGGAGCGCATGGGTGAGGACATGGGTCGTGGCTTCCTTCCAGTCAACGAGCTTCCCGTTTCGCCAGATGAGCCGGAGTTCTTGCATGTGTCCCACTCCTACCTTCCCTCTTCCCTTTTTGCTGTCTTTATTGTATTGTACACGGTGAAAAAAGGAAGGGGGTGACGCCTACGTTCTGGGACGAATATTTTGAGCTCTTGCCTCGAGAGGAAATGGAAAAAATTCAGCTCAACCGCCTGAAAAAGGTTCTCATTCGGGCATACCACAGCCTCCCGTACTACCGGAAGAAACTCGAGGATGCAGGGATTAACGTCTACGATATCCGCTCTCTTGAGGACCTCAAATACCTCCCCTTCACCACTAAGGACGATCTCAGGAGAGCGTACCCCTTCGGGGCCATTGCCGAGCCCATGCGGAATATCGTCCGTATCCACTCTTCTTCTGGCAC
>JBDIWL010000057.1:0-7012 GCA_039638315.1 Candidatus Caldatribacterium thermophilum
AACCCGGAGAGGACTCCCCATGAGGCACTCAAGACTCTTGAGGACTTTCTTGAACACCCCCTTCCCCCGGATAGCGTCGTTCACCCTTTCCATACCTTCAAGGGAAACCTTCACCGTGGTGAGCTTGGGGAAGGAGGCAAGTTCTGCCACGGTGTCCTGGCTCATTCCCAGGGCGTTGGTGATGAGCATGACCTCAAGAACCCTCGGGTGCCCCGTGAGGAGCTCAAGAAGGCGAAAGAGGTCTTCTCCAAGGAGCAGTGGTTCCCCGCCGGTAACGTTGAGGACGCTGCAGCGTCCAAGGTCCTCAAGGTCAAAAAGGAGCCTTTCCGCCACCGTAAAAAGCCTTTGGGGCTCTTCGTCTCTAAAGGTCTCCTGGTAGCAGTGGCGGCACCGGAGGTTGCAGAGGTTCGTTACGTGCCACTGGAAATCAAGGCTCACAGACAATCTGGACCTTCAGACGGTCCTTCCCGCTCAGGACTTCCTCCAGAGCATCCCCAAAGCGCTCAAGGGGGTACTGGGAAGATATAAGGTCCCGAACATCAATCGCCCCACTTCCAAGGAGATTCAGGGCGTACTGCATGGTCTTTTTCACCGCAAAGGACCCGACAATACGGAGGTCCCTCCGGAAAACTTCATAGGGCTCAAGGCGCATGGATGCCCCCCGTGGTGCTACCCCAAAAAGGAGGAAGGTCCCATCAGGCTCAACGTAATCAAGGGCTTTCTCCATAACCTCAGGTATACCCGTTGCGTCGACCACAACCTCAAACCCGAAGGGGGCAATTTCCCGGAGACGCTTCTTTTCGCTTCCATCGGCAAGAAGCGCCTCACGGGCACCTCGCCTGAGCGCGTGCTCAAGCTTCTTCTCGCTGATATCCACGACCACAACCTGCGACGCCCCGGAAACCCGGAAAAGGGAAAGGAGCAAGAGCCCAATGGGTCCAGCACCAAAGATGAGCACCTTCTCCCCCGGTTTTATGCCGCTTCGCCTGACCCCGTAGACCGCGCAAGCCAAAGGCTCCGCCAGAGCACCCTCAGAAAAACTCAGTCCCTCAGGCAGGGGAAAGACGCACTTTGCTGGAACCGTGACGTACTCGGCAAAGGCACCGTTCCTTGTAACCCCCACGGCAGCAAAATTCAGGCAGTGGTTGTTCTTGTTGATTTTGCAGAAGTAGCACCGGTCGCAGAAGATATTGGGGTCAGCGGTGACCCGCTCCCCCACCGAAAACCCCTCCACCCCCTCCCCCAGTGCGGCGATTTCCCCGGCGAATTCGTGCCCGGCAATGATGGGAAAGTCCTGGAAGTACTCTCCCCGGAGGATATGGATATCGGTGCCGCAGATTCCCGCTGCCCGGACCCGAATGAGCACCTCCCCGGGATTCGGGACAGGCACGGGAACCTCCCGGATGCTGAAGCGATTCCTCTCCTCAAAGACGCATGCTCGCATACCTTTCGCCTCCTGTGAGTATCGACACGAGTGGGAAAACCCCAAGGGGTACAATCATGGCGAAGGAACCCACAAGGGGGAGTACTGAGGACTGGAAACCGAAAGCAAAAGACCCAAAAAGGCTTATACCAAGCCCTGTGAGCATGCTGGCCAGCGCCCCCCACCTGTTCCCCCTCTTCCAGTACAGCCCCCAGAGGTATGGGGCGATGAAGCTTCCAGCCACCGCTCCCCAGGAAATGGACATGAGGTTCACGATAAAGGAAACACGGTACAGGGCAAGAATAAGGGAGAGGGCCACGAAAAACCCACAGAGTACCCGCATGGAGAGCAGCGATCTCAGGCGGCTTCTTGCAGGGATGAGGTCAATGACGATAGCCGAGGAAGAAACGAGGACAAGGGAAGAAAGGGTGGACATGGAGGCAGAAAAGACGAGGAGGAGAAAAATCAAAGCAAAAGAGGAGGGCATGACTGTGGCGATGAGGTGAGGCATGAGGAGGTCTGGATCGGGCTTTCCCTGGGGGGAAAGGGGTGGTGCCTCGAAGAAAAGGTGCGTGAGGCTCCCAGAAAAGTAGGCCCCAAAAGTGCAGACAAAGGCAAAGAGGGTAACGATAATCGTTGCCGTTTTCACCACCTTTTCGCTCCGGATGGCGTAGAATTTCTGCACCATCTGGGGTAGTCCCCAGGGACCAAGGCTTGTTAAGACCACAAGGCCAAAAAGGGGCCAGAACCCCGGAGGACCTATAACACCCGTCAAGCGGGGGTTAATGTTCGCCAGCCTGGTGAGGGCTCCCCCTATGCCTCCCACCTCAGGGCGCGCAAGGAGGTACCCCACAAGGAAAAGGGACCCAAGGAGCATAATCATCCCCTGGACCGCATCGGTCAGGTTCACCGCCAGGTACCCGCCCATGAGGAGGTACACTCCGGTGAGAAAGGCCATGAACACCAGAGCGTACCGGTACGGGATACCAAGGACGGCATCGAAGAGGTAACTCAATCCCATGTACACCGAAGCCGAATAGGGGACGAGGAAAATGAAAATAACGAGAGCAGCAAGGATGCGGAGAAAGGAACCCCCATAGCGGGCTTCAAGAAACTCTGGCATGGTCATGGCGTGGAGCGCTTCGGTCATGCTCCTTGTCCTTCGGGCAAGGACAACCCAGGCAAGGAATGACCCCAGGATGGTGTTCCCAAGGACAATCCAGAGACTCGACAGCCCAAACCCCCAGCCAATGCGTCCCGCATACCCGATGAAGAGCACCGCGCTGAAGTACGTCGTCCCGTAGGCAAAGGCGGAAATCCAGGGACCGAGATTGCGGCCCGCTAAGAAGAAATCCCCGAGATTCTTCGTCCTCCGGGAAGCGAGGTACCCCAGAGCAAGCATCCCCACAACGTAGAGCACCAGAACAACAGCTTTCACTTGCCCTCCTCCTCTTTTCCACGTATCATAAAACTATGGAACGCCAGGATATCGACCGCGTTTTCCGTATTCTACAGGAAGAAGCGAAAAAGTGGCAAGATGAAACGGTAGGAAAAGTTACCCGCGACCCCTTTTTCGTCCTCCTTGGGGGCATCCTGAGCCACCGCACCAAGGACACCACAACCCACAGGGTCCTTTTGCGTCTCCGTCCCATTATCCGTCGTCCGGAAGACCTCCTTCTCCTCTCTGAAGCAGAGCTTGCCCGCCTCATTTACCCTGTTGGGTTTTACCGGGAGAAGGCCAAAAGGCTCCGGGAAATTGCTCGAATCCTCCTTGAGCGCTACGAGGGGAAGGTCCCCGAAACTGAAGAAGACCTCCTTGCCCTTCCCGGGGTGGGGCGGAAAACGGCCAACCTCGTCCTGAGCCTTGCCTTCGGGAAACCAGCTATCTGCGTCGACACCCACGTGCACCGCATTACGAACCGCCTGGGGCTTGTGGCCACGAAGACTCCCGAAGAGACGGAGCGGGCACTCCAGGAAATCCTCCCCAAAGACCTCTGGGGGAAGGTGAACACACTCCTTGTTCTCTTTGGACAAAACGTGTGCCTTCCCCGCAACCCTCGCTGCACGACGTGCCCCATTGCCGCCTTCTGTGAACGTCGGGGGTTACCGGGGGAGACTCAGGGGGATAACCTCACCCGGGCGAAGGGGCGGCGCAATACGGAACACGCAGGTTCCTGAGGGACAGGCAGGGGCAAAAACCTTGACCTCGTGAGGGAAATCCAAGCCAAGGGGTGGAAGGTAGCCGACCTCTCTCCCATCGAGGAAAAAGGGTCCAGAGAGGGCTGCATCAAGGGAACGGACCTCAACACCAACTCCAATACCAATACGGCACCCCGAAAGGAAAAGAAGACCAAGGAGAGCAAAAAGCGCTACCCACCGTACCATTCCCAGGCTCAGTAAATGGTCACGACCTGCCCCGAAAAGTTCAGGTAGAAACTCTTTGCGTACACCCCACCCCAGGGATGGTACACCCGGGCGATATGGCTTTCCCCAAGGGCAAGGTTATCCACAAAGAGGCACCCATTCGGCTCGAGGTACCCAACGTATCGTCCATCGACGTAGAGCTCACCGTAAATACCAGCGCTCCCTGAACACACCTGCGCCGAGCCATAGGTGACAGGAATCACCGCCGTGACTGTGCAGCCTGAAAGGAAGAGCACGCCCACAAGAATCCCAAGAATAAGGAACCTTCGCACAATCTCCCTCCTCACCACGTTCTACAGGGAGAGTACCAGAAGCTTTACCTCGTGTCAACCCAGGGGAGTTGCCTCAGAACCGGAGGAAGGCCTGGGCGATTCGGAAGTAAATAATGACCCCCACGACATCCACAATCGTTGTGATGACCGGGGTGGCAGCAATGGCCGGGTCAAGGCGCATTTTCTTGAAGAGTACCGGAAGGAAAACCCCGATGAGGTTCGAGACAAAGACGATAACGAAAATCGAAAGACCCACCACAAGTCCAATAAGGGGAGATTCCTTCAAGAAAACGACCCGGATAACGCCAATAACCCCAAGGAGAATCCCAAGGATCCCCCCAATGAGGGTCTCGGTGAGCACCACCTTCCAGAGCGTCTTCCCCTCAAGTTCTCCCACCGCCAGACCCCGGACCACGACGGTCGTTGACTGGCTCCCCACATTCCCCCCGGTATCGATGAGCATGGGGATGAAAAAGGACAAAGCCACAATGGCCTGGATGACCTCAGAAAACCCCTGGATGACGAAGCTCGTGAGCGTCCCCATAATGAGGAGCACCGCAAGCCAGATGAAACGGTTTTTAATCTTCCTCCAGAGGGGAGCATGGAGGTACTCATCCTCAGTGGTACGGATAGCAGCAAGGCGGTGAATGTCCTCTGTGGCCTCCGCTTCGATGATATCGATGGCGTCGTCAACCGTCACCGCTCCCACAAGACGTCCTTCCCGGTCAACCACCGGAACGGCCACAAGGTCGTATTTCTGGATAATCTGCGCAACCTTCTCCTGGTCGTCATCGGTGGAAACGGAAATCACTTCCCGGTTCATAATATCCCCGATTTTCTTCTCCGGGTCGGCGAGGACAAGGTCCCGGAGGGATACCCACCCCAGAAGGTGCCTCTCCGCATCGGTGACGTAGGCAGTGTAGGAGAGTTCCTCAGGAGGGTTGAGCCGGCGGAAGCGCTTCAGGGCCTGTTCCACCGTGTAGTACTCCTTGAGGTCCACCACCCGGGGATTCATGATGCGACCGGCGCTGTTCTCCGGGTACCCGAGCATGCTCGATGCAATATCGCGCTGCGTCGGCTCAAGGAGGTTGAGGAGCTTCTTCACCACCTTTGCCGGGAGCTCGTCAAAAAGCTCCATGCGGTCGTCAGGGGACATCTGGTTGAGGATTTCCGCCACCTTTTCATCGGTGAAGTGGCGAAGAAGGTTCTCCTGGTGCTCAAAGTCGAGCTGCTCGAAAACGGCAATGGCGAGGTCTTTTTTCAAAAGCCGGAAGAGCATGACCTGCTTTTGGGAATCCAAAAGCCCCATGAGTTCGGCAATATCCACCGGATGGAGGGCGTTGACCTCCTGTTTCACCTCGTTGTAGCGACCCTCCTCAAGGAGTCCTATAATCCGCTCCGCAAAGGGCGCAATGTCTTCCCGAACGACTTCAATATCCATGGGGCACCTCGCTACTCTCTTCGCAGGCTTCAAGGGTCGTGCTCGAGAGGATGACCCCTCTCCACTCCCACCCGTAGCGACCTTCAGCAAGCACAAGGTACAAGATATTGTACTCCGGATCGCTCCATCCTTCAACCCGCAGAACCCACGTATCGTTCCGCGCCTCAGGTTTTTCGGCAACCACAAGGTGCGTGGCCTTTGGAAGGTACCTGGCAAGGTACTCAAGAATCACCGAAACATCGTCCACATCGAATTCGCTGAAGTTCACCCCGTTCCAGAAATCGCCCTTTTTCGCAAGGCGCTTCAGGCGATGCACATCTTTCGCCTCCAGAGCACTCCGAAGCTCCTGGACGAGTTCTTCCCTTGTGGCAAAGCGTCGCTCCGGAGGCTCAGTGAGGTAGACAATCCGCAGGCGCGCGAAGCGCTCAAAAAAGGACCCGGGAGCTTCCTTCGCCATTTCCCGATAGAGCGCAAGGGCCTTTTCCACCTCTCCAAGGTCCTCATAGCACAGCCCGCAGGACATCTTTGCCTGGAGCCTTTCCTCAGGGTCTTCCGAGAGTTCCACAACCTTTTTGTACATCTCAAGCGCCTTTTGGGGGTCCTTTTTCCTGTACCGGAAAATATAGGCAAGGTCTGAAGCCACCTGCACCCGGAGCGCGAAAGGATCCTGAGGAGGGAGGCTCTGCAAAAGTTCCTCAAGGAGCGCCAGGGCTTTTTCATCTCTTCCAAGTTCTTCCTCGTGTTTGGCCATCCAGTACCGGAAAAGGTATGCCCGGGGAGCATTGGGAAAACGGGACACATAGGTCTCAAGCACCGCAAGGGCCCTTTCCACATCTCCCTTCTCCATGAAAAGAGCGTCCAGGAATTCCACCACATCCCCAAGGTGTTCGGGATCGGTATCGCTTTTTAGAAGAGGCTCAAGGAGCGCTATAGCCTGGTCGACGTTTCCCGCCTCAAGGAAAAGCTGTGCCTGGTCGAGGGGATCGAGGGGAAAAGCCTGAGAAGTCCACCAGAAAAGCAACGCCACACCGCAAAGGAAAAAGACGAGGTATTTCATGGGCACTCCTCCTCCGCAAAAAACGGCGCAAGGCAACGGGACACCCGAAGGGCGAGCCCAAAGGGATCCTGGATTTTCTGAGGATTGAGCTCCACAAGGTCCCCTCCGAGAAAACGGAGGTTTCCCCTGCGGCAGCACATCGCAAGCCTTGCAAAAAGGTCTTCAAGGTGTACACAGGGTGTTCTCCCCGGGAAGTACGCCACTTCCGGGAACCCAAAATCCATATCCCAGGAGAGGTAGAAAAGCCCAGGGGGAAGCGAAGCCACTTTCTCCTCAAACTCCGAGAAAGCGGCAATATCCGAGCACACGAAAAGCCGATCCTCCGGGAACTTCTCCCGTTCCAGGAGGTAGGCGAGGAAATTCCCCCGATGCACCGGAAAGGAAGGGTCTTTTGC
>JBDIWL010000058.1:0-6942 GCA_039638315.1 Candidatus Caldatribacterium thermophilum
TCGAGGATATTTCCGTATGCGGCGTACTCCATCCCTGGAAGTCGCACCGACAGGCGCTGGTCCCGAGCAAGTACTGCCCGTCGAATGCCTATCCGAAGGGCCTCCTGAAGGCGATTCTCAAGAAAGGGTACCGAACGAATCTCCCCTCCAAGCCCCACCTCCCCGCAAAATACTGTGTCCCTGCGTACTTCCCGCTCAAGCCGCGAAGAAACAAGGCTCGCACAAAGGGCAAGGTCAGAGCTCGCCTCAAAGGTCCGTATTCCTCCGGCGATGCTCACATAGACATCCTGGCGGGAAAAGCGGACACGAGTAGCCTTCTCAACAACCGCCAGAAGAAGGTGCACCCGGTTGAGGTCTATACCAAGGCTCACCCGCCGGGGAAAGTCGAGAAAGCTCGGGTGCACAAGGGCTTGAATTTCAACCACCATGGCCCTCTTCCCCTCTGCAAGAACAGTCCGGGCAACTCCAGTACGAGGGGCATACTCCCCATCGATGAGGAAATACCGGGAAGGATCGGCAACCTCAACGAAGCCATTTTCAGTAAGTTCAAGAAGTCCAACTTCCTGTGTCGATCCGAAACGGTTCTTCATGCCTCGCAGAAACCGGAGTGGCCGATTAGGATCCCCCTCAAGGTAGAGCACCACATCCACAAGGTGTTCAAGCGTCTTTGGTCCGGCAACTACACCTTCCTTCGTGACATGACCCACAAGGATGAGAGCTACATTGCGACTTTTGGCAATCTCCATGAAGCGGACGCTGAGTTCCCGAAGGAGGGCGACACTTCCGGGGAGAAAATCGCTCTCCTCCCGGGAAAGGTTCTGAACAGAGTCGATGATAGCGAGCTCAGGAGAGAGCGTCTCGAGGGCATGGAGCACATCTTCAAAGACACTGGTTGCAAGAAGGAAAAGGTCTGGTGTTTTCTCTACCTGAAACCTCTTGATACGAAGGTAAACCTGGGAAAGGGACTCCTCACTCGATACGTAGAGTACTCGCTTCCCCTGAAGGGCCACACGGTGAGCAATCTCAAAAAGGAGCGTGGACTTTCCGATACCAGGGTCACCGCTTAAAAGAACGAGGGAACCAGCAACAACTCCACCCCCAAGAACCCGGTCTACCTCGGAAAAACCTGTGGTGAAGCGGCTATATCCCGTAACGGAGGTGGCATCGAGTGCAGCAAGGGAAACCGGTGCAACACGAGGGGCGAACTGCTTCTTCTCTCTGGGCTTTTCGTTTTTCTCCGCAAAAAAAGTATTCCACCCCCCGCACTGGGGACAGCGCCCCATCCAGCTGGGGGTGGAATACCCGCATTCAGCACATACGTACCGCATTGCTACGCTTGAAGGGAGAGCTCAAGAGGCGCGAACTTCGTAAAGGAGATTTTCCCATCCTCAAGGGTTACAATAATGCGGTCGCCCTCTTTGAAAGCTCCATTGAGAATGAGTTCCGAGAGAGGATCCTCCACAAGACGCTGGATAGCCCGACGGAGTGGTCGAGCACCAAAGTTCGGGTCGTATCCCTCTCGAGCGATAAAGGAGCGGGCTTCCGGGGTGAGCTCAATGTCCATACCATGTTCCTTCAAGCGGTTCCGGGTTTCCTTCATGAGGAGTTCCACAATCTGCTCAATTTCCTTCTGCTTCAGCGGCCGGAAGACGATGATTTCATCAACCCGGTTCAGGAACTCAGGAGTAAAGACGCGCTTCACCTCTTCCATAACCCGGTGCTTAATTTCCTGGTACGAGAGTCCTTCGTCCTTCCGGTCACCGAATCCGATGCCCCCCTGCGAGGCAATCATTCGCGCTCCAAGGTTTGACGTCATGATGATAATGGTATTCTTGAAGTCCACAACCCGGCCCTGGGCATCGGTAAGACGTCCCTCTTCCATAATCTGGAGGAGGATGTTAAAGATTTCAGGATTGGCTTTCTCAATTTCGTCAAAGAGCACCACAGAGTACGGTCGCCGTCTAACCTTTTCGGTGAGCTGTCCTCCTTCTTCGTACCCCACGTATCCTGGGGGTGAACCGACAAGGCGCGAGACGGTGAACTTCTCCATGTACTCGGACATGTCGAGGGTGATGAGGGCATCTTCCCTTCCAAAGAGGAATTCAGCTAAAGCCTTGGCGAGTTCCGTTTTCCCAACCCCTGATGGACCAAGGAAGATAAAGGAACCAATGGGACGACGGGGGTCTTTAAGACCCGCCCGGGACCGGCGAATTGCCCGGCATACTGCTTTTACTGCCTCTTCCTGACCCACGATACGCTTGTGGATTTCCTCCTCCATATGCACAAGCTTTTCCCGTTCCTCCATAGCCAGACGGGATACTGGAATCCCCGTCCAGCTTGAAACAACAGCAGCAACATCTTCCTCCGTCACAAGAGGTCTTGTGGCGTCAACTTCCCGAAGCCATGCTTCCCTGCTCTCCCGGTACTTCCGTTTCAACCGCTCTTCCTCATCCCGGTAACGGGCTGCCTCCTCAAAGTCCTGGTTACGCACCGCCCGTTCCTTCTGGCGGCGAACCTCTTCAATCCGGGCCTCAAGCTCCTTGAGCTCCGGAGGGAGCACCGTTGCCCGAAGGCGAACACGACTTGCCGCCTCATCCATAACATCGATGGCTTTGTCCGGGAGGTACCGGTCAGCAATGTAGCGCTGGGAGAGTTTTGCCGCTGCCTCAAGCGCCTCATCGGTGATGCGAACCTTGTGATGCTCCTCGTACCGTTCCCGGATACCCTTGAGAATCGCAATGGTGACCTCAACAGAAGGCTCATCAACGTATACCGGTTGGAACCGGCGTTCCAGCGCAGAATCCTTCTCGATGTACTTCCGGTACTCGGTGATGGTTGTTGCCCCAATAGCCTGGAGTTCACCTCGCGCCAGGGCAGGTTTCAAAATGTTCGCCGCATCGATAGCACCTTCTGCCGCTCCTGCTCCCACCAGGGTATGCACCTCATCAATGAAGAGAATGACCTCTTTCGTCTGCACAATCTCGGAGATAATCTTTTTCAGGCGTTTCTCAAACTCTCCACGGTACTTCGTCCCGGCAACGACTGCAGCAAGGTCAAGGCTCACTACCCGTTTCCCCTTGAGGATTTCTGGAACCTCACCCTTGACAATCTTCTGCGCAAGACCCTCAACAATCGCCGTTTTCCCAACTCCCGGCTCACCAATGAGAACAGGGTTATTCTTCGTACGCCGGCTCAAAATCTGGATAACCCGCTCAATCTCTTTTTCCCTTCCGATAACCGGATCGAGCTTCCGCTCCAGAGCAAGCTGTGTTAAGTCCCGACTGAACTCGTCAAGAACCGGAGTACGACTCTCCCGGTGCGATGGGGTATCAGGGAAGCTCTCCTGCGACCCGGAGCTTTCGTTGAGAAGCTCATAAAGCCGGTTTCGAACCATCTCAAGGTCCAGGCCAAGACGGCGGAGAATCTGTGCCCCTACTCCTTCACCTTCCCGAAGGATGCCAAGAAGGATGTGCTCTGTACCGACGTAGTTATGCCCCATGCGCCGGGTCTCATCCAAAGCAAGCTCTAAGACACGTTTTGCCCGAGGTGTAAAGGCGACTTCCTTCGATCCCTGGTACTCCGTTCGGTCGACCATATTCTCGAGTTCGCTCCGAACAAGTTCCAGGGTAATATCGAAGCTATCGAGGATTTTCGCCGCCAGACCTTCCCGCTCCCGCAAAAGACCGAGGAGGAGGTGTTCAGTGCCAATGTGGTTATGCTTCAAGCGAACTGCCTCATCCTGGGCGAGAATGATGACTTTCCGTGCCCTCTCAGTATACCGTTCAAACATCGTCACGTATCCTCCCCAAAGGAACTCCTAAAAACTCCAGTATATCCTCACACATCCCCCGTAAAGGAAGTGCCTGCAAACCCCTCTCTACCAAGCTCCTCGTATTCACTCCATTACAACCCCGCCCCTGAGCAAATATTCCCTCTTCCTGGCCAAAGCGAAGAAGCGACAGGAAATCAAGCACCTTCTTATCCTTTGTATCGCCATCTTGAACAATATCTTTACCTACCTCCCGCAATTTTTCAAGGAGCGTCCTTCGGTGGAGGTCTGAGTTGCGCAGAACATCCCGGATACTCCGCTCCCACCGGACGACTTTTCGCTCAATCCAGGACATCCACTCAAATATTTCGCGCTCCGTTACCCCAAGGGTGTAACGATTCGTTACTTCAAACACATGCGCCACCGGCTCTTTTGCCCCACCGCACCCCGAAACCACAATCTCTGGACGCTCCTGAAACCACTGGAGGAGCTGTTGCTCTCCGTACACGAAAGACAGAGCCGGAAGGTGCAGCCAGAGGAAAATCCGCAGACCCGTTCCCATCCATTGCGACGAAGCGGTGAGGTACCCCCATTGAGGGTCAAAGGCGTAATCGAGGAAACGCTCGAGGAATCGATCCAGGCGCTGCACGCTCTCAAAATCAGCCCAGCGCAGAGAGGACATTCGCTCGAGGAAAATTCGCAGGTGGTCCTCCCCATTCACGAGAATTCCTATTTTCCGGTGCTTTTCCTTTCGAAGGAAAAGGAGCGCACCATCTCGCTGCTCTTCACAGGTAAACTTCCATTCCTTTCCCTCCCGGGCGATAACTTCGGCTACTTTTGTCCTCACCTCTTCGGCAAAAACCGGGCGGAAAAAACGCGAGGAGGGGAAGGGAAGACCACTGAGGTTCCGAGCAAGAACGATTCTCGTTTTCTCCCGAACCACCCCAAGAGATGGGAGTGTTCTCTTCCAGGGGAGGAATACCTTCATAGGAGCGATCGCAACCTCTCAATGAGCTTTTTCAGGCGTTCCGCCTGTTCGTAACGCTCCTCGGCAACACAACGCTCAAAGTCCCGCAGCGCCTGGGAAAGGCTTCGCTGAATCTTCTGCCTCCGAAGGTACCGCCAGGGAACCGAACCCCGGTGACGATTCCCTGCCTGCCCTTCCTGTACCCATCTGGTGATTTCCCTTGCAAAGGCGCTGTAGCAGTACGGGCAACCGAGGACGCCACCCTCAAGGAACGCACGCAAGGGCAAAAGGCAAAACGGGCAGTGTCTCCTCTTGCGATTCAGGGCTCTCTCTTTCCGTACACGTCCTTCCTTAAGGCCCTGTTCTATGAGGCGAGCAATAGAGACGTGGACCATACACTTACGACACAAAAAGAGTTTGTCCTGTGTACCTGCACCATCCTCCACCAGGTACACCACAACCACTGCCTCATGATGTCCACAAAAATCGCACCTCATCTACTTCCCCCAGCTCAGAATCTGCAAAAGCATTTCCCTGAGAATCCTCGAGCGAAGCTGGTTGCGCTCCGCCCCAGGAGGAATTCCAAGGTCGTCAACCTTCTCCAAGGCCTTAATCATTGCGGCCTTCATGAGCTCGCTCTCGCGGTGCGTAATAAAGTTCTCCCGCTCGAGCCAGCTCAAAAGGTCTTCAACGTCACTTTCCCTGAGCTGCCGCTCATACTCCTCAAGGTACGCAACGATTGGCTCAATCCGGTCAATGGGGATTTTCCTGATGCGGACGTAACCACTGCCACCACGCCGGCTCTCTACAATAAAGCCTCGAAAGACGCTGAAGCGAGTAGCAAGAACGTAGTTAATCTGCGACGGAGCACAGTCAAACTCGCTTGCCAGTTTCCCTCGCTGAATGGTGACGACCTGGTCCGGAGAACTCTCGATGAGGCGCATGATGTACCGCTCTATAGTGTCGCAGAGGGAGTACATCCCTCATCCCCCCTCGAATGTCCCCTTTGACCATCACTGACATTTACCATTATATCCGAAGGAATGTTCTTGTCAATCTCCAAGAGGTCGAAGGAGGGGGAAGAGTATGACTTCCCGGATAGAAGGAGCGTTCGTAAGAAGCATCGTAAGCCGATCGATACCAATACCAAGTCCTCCCGTGGGGGGCATTCCGTACTCAAGTGCCTCTATGTAATCTTCGTCGATGGCGTGCGCCTCAAGGTCGCCTTTTGCTTTCTTCTTCGCCTGTTCCTCAAAACGCTTCCTCTGCTCAAAAGGATCGTTGAGCTCGCTGTAAGCGTTGCCAATCTCTTCCCGTCCGATGAACAGTTCAAAGCGCTCCGCGAGGCGAGGATCGTCTTTTTTAGCTTTGGCCAGGGGGGAGATTTCCACCGGATAGTCAAGAACAAAAGTCGGGTGCACAAGCTCTGGCTGCACGAAACGCTCAAGGAATTCGTTCACAAACTTCCCCCGATCCCAGGTGTCCTCAAAGGACATTCCCAGGGCTCTTGCCTTTTCCCGCATAGCCTCAAGAGAATCCTCAAGAATGTCAACACCCGTTTTCTCGTAGATGGCTTCAGGGAGCACAAGACGCCTCCAGGGGGGCGTGAAATCTATGGTCATCCCCTGGTACGTTACAGTGTACGTCCCAAAGAGCTTAAAGACCACCGAAGCGATGAGTTCTTCACAAAGACGCATCATAGTCTCGTAATTCCCGTAAGCTTCGTAGAGCTCAAGCATCGTGAACTCAGGGTTGTGGCGAACAGAGATACCCTCGTTTCTGAAATTCCGGTTAATCTCGTACACTTTCTCAAAACCACCCACCACAAGGCGCTTCAGGAAAAGCTCTGGAGCAATACGAAGGTAAAGCTCTATTCCCAGGGCATTATGGAACGTTTTAAAGGGGCGAGCAAGCGCTCCTCCGGGGATGACCTGCATCATGGGGGTTTCGACTTCTATGAAACCCCGAGCATCAAGGAAACTCCGGATTTCCCGAATGAGGCGGGAACGGAGAAGGAAAATCTCCCGGACCTCAGGGTTCATAATGAGGTCAAGGTACCGCTTGCGGTAGCGGACCTCCACATCCTTCAAACCGTGCCACTTTTCAGGAAGCGGGCGAAGACACTTCCCAAGAAAGACGAAGTCTTTCACCAGGATAGTGAGTTCCCCTGCATGGGTTCGAAAAACTTCCCCTTCCACCCCTAAAA
>JBDIWL010000059.1:0-6882 GCA_039638315.1 Candidatus Caldatribacterium thermophilum
GTTGCTGAGGCTGAACTTGGGTTTTCTCTTGTGCGGGAGGACAAGGGGGAAGTGTCTTGAAGACACAGTGGGTTCGTATTCTCGGGACGGGTTCAAGCGTTCCAGAGAAGGTGGTCACCAATTTTGACCTGGAACGTATGGTGGAGACAAGTGATGAGTGGATTACGACACGGACTGGGATAAAGGAACGACGTATTGCTGCTCCTTCAGAAACTACGTCAACCTTTGCTCTTTTAGCTTCTCAGAAAGCTCTTGAAAACGCCCGTGTGAGCCCGGAAGAGCTTGACTGCATCATCGTCGCCACAGTTACCCCAGATATGCTCTTTCCCTCCACAGCCTGTATTCTGCAACACGCCTTAGGGGCAAAGAATGCCTTTGCTTTTGACCTTGAGGCAGGGTGCACGGGTTTTGTGTACGCCCTTGCGATTGCCGAGAAGTATCTCCTTGCCGAAGGGAAAGGAAAGGCTCTTGTGGTTGGCGCAGAAACGCTCTCAAAAATTGTGGACTGGCAGGATAGGGCAACGTGCGTCCTCTTTGGCGATGGAGCAGGGGCGGCAGTCCTTGGCCTTGACGATCGTCCAGGAATTCTTGCCACGTACCTTGGGGCTGATGGGGGTGGAGCCCATCTTCTTGAGCTCCCTGCGGGAGGTTCCCGAATGCCAGCATCTCTGGAAACGGTGAACCAGAGACTCCATTACATCAAGATGAATGGCAATGAAGTCTTCAAGTTCGCCGTGCGGGTGGTGGAGGAGGCCTCCCTCAAGGTGCTTGCTAAGGCTCAAAAAACGGTCGATGACGTGCATCTTTTCATTCCCCATCAGGCAAACATACGGATTATTCAGTCAGCAGCAAAGCGTCTTGGGATACCTGAGGAGAAAATCTTTGTCAATGTTGACCGATATGGGAATACGTCTGCAGCTTCCATACCCATTGCTCTTGATGAGGCCCTGCGGTCGCAACGTCTCAGAGAAGGGGATACTGTGCTCCTTGTGGGTTTTGGTGCGGGTCTCACATGGGGAGCCGCGCTTATAGAGTGGTGAAGGGGGTTGAACAGTTGGCGCGACGAGTCGTTGTTACCGGCATTGGAGTTATCAGTCCTGTAGGGACAGGTAAGGAGAAGTTCTGGCAATCCCTCCTTGAGGGAAAGTCGGGTATCGACGTGATTCAAAGCTTCGACCCTACACCCTTTGAAACGAAGATTGCGGGAGAGGTGAAAGACTTTAATCCGGAGGATTTCCTCCCCAAGAAAGAGGCACGACGCATGGATCGGTTCTCCCAGTTTGCCGTCTGTGCATCCCTTATGGCCCTCGAGGACGCCCATTTAGACCTTAACCGCATTGATCGGGAACGGGCGGGGGTTATCCTTGGCTCGGGTATCGGGGGCATCCACACCTTCGAGGAGCAGCATCGGGTTCTCCTTGAGCGTGGGCCTCAAAAGGTGAGTGCCTTTTTCATTCCCATGATGATCGTCAACATGGGAGCGGCAAATGTGGCTATTCAACTTGGTCTCAAAGGGCCAAATAGTTGCGTTTCCACAGCCTGCGAGGCATCAACCCATGCTTTGGGGGAGGCTTTGCGAATCATCCAGCGTGGCGAAGCAGACCTCATGATTGCCGTTGGCGCTGAAGCCTCCATTACTCCTCTTGCTATTGCTGGTTTCTGTGCCATGAAGGCCCTTTCGACGCGTAACGATGCCCCAGAAAAGGCGTCCCGACCTTTCGATCGGAACCGGGATGGGTTTGTGATGGCTGAGGGGGCATGTGCGCTCATTCTTGAGGCTGAAGAGGTAGCCCTAAAAAGGGGAGCGCGGATTTATGCGGAACTTAAAGGATACGCCTCAACCTGTGATGCGTATCATATTACCGCTCCTGACCCGGAGGGTGAGGGAGCGGCACGGGCTATGCGTCTTGCCCTTGAGGATAGCGGGGTATCTCCGGAAGAAGTGGACTACATTAACGCTCATGGTACCTCAACGCCGCTTAATGACCGTACCGAGACCATAGCTATCAAGAAGGTTTTTGGTGAGCGGGCATACCGGATTAAAATCAGCTCCACGAAATCCATGGTTGGACACCTCCTTGGAGCAGCGGGGGCAATTGAAGCCGCAGCCACTGTCCTCTCCATTTACCACGGGATAGTCCATCCCACCATTAATCTGGAAGAACCCGACCCGGAGTGCGACCTTGATTACACTCCATGGAAAGCCTGTCCTCTGGAAATTCGTAACGCCCTCTCCAACTCTTTTGGTTTTGGGGGTCACAACGGGACCCTGGTGTTTGGGAAATACGAGGGGTGAGTGCTTTGGTGTTCTTGGTTTTCCCGGTGAATTACCTCCTTGGGTCGTTGCCCTGTGGGCTCATCATAACCTGGGTCCTTAGGGGTGTCGACCTTCGGCAATACGGAAGTGGCAACATCGGAGCAACGAACGTTTCCCGGGTGGCGGGTTTCTTTCCGGCTCTCCTTGCTGGGGTGGGGGATGCACTGAAGGGTTTTCTCGGTGCGTACCTTGCCTTTCGGTTTTTTGGAACCTCGCCACTTTTCCTTCTTGCTGCCTTTCTTGTTGTTGCAGGACATGACTGGTCATGTTTTTTGCGGTTCCGAGGTGGTAAAGGGGTAGCCACAACCCTTGGTGTGCTCTTTTTCCTTTCCTGGCAAGTGGCTTTACTCTGCTTCCTTACCTGGATTTTTGTGGTGGCTCTCACGAGGTATTCTTCCCTTGGGTCTTTGAGTGGGGCAGCGGCTATGCCGGTGCTTCTTTTCCTTCTCCGTCGGCCCTCTGTCTTTGTGTGGTGGGGAATACTGGCAGCGTTTCTCGTGTTTCTAAGGCACAAAGACAACATTCGCCGACTCCTTCAGGGAAAGGAACTGAAAATCGGCGAGAAGGGGCGTGGAGGAAATGAGCGGAGAAGTCTTGGAATTGAATGAAGCGAACTTTGACGCTGAGGTTCTCCAGTCCAGCATTCCGGTCCTTGTGGATTTTTGGGCAACCTGGTGTATGCCCTGTCGTATGATGGCTCCAGTTGTTGCTGACATTGCCCGGGAGTGGACTGGTCGGGTAAAAGTGGGAAAAGTGAATACAGATGATGCCCCATCTTTAGCCATGCGGTATGGTGTTCATGCCATTCCTACCCTTATCCTCTTCCGGGATGGGCAGGAAATCGAGCGAGTTGTGGGGTATGTCCCTAAAAAGGCTCTCGAGGAAAGGCTTCGGAGAATTCTGGGTGAGGTATAGACCGCTCTTCTTTCTTCTTCTTGTGGTGTTTGTAGGTTTTGGACAGAGAGGAGAGGCTATAGAACTCAGCGGGGAACGTGTGTTTGCTCTGCACGTTCCCCGTGTCTTACGGGAAAACACTCGCGCGGGGAAACGGATAGCTCTCACTTTCGACGATGCACCCAATGGGCATACCCGGGAGATTCTTGCAATACTCAAGGAATGCAAAGTGCGGGCAACATTTTTCCTCATTGGGGCACAGGTGCTTCGTCATCCAGAGCTTGCTCGTTCCATTGTTGCCGCAGGACACGAAATTGGAAACCACTCCTTTTCCCACACCCTCACAAGGGACTGTGGAGAAGATAAAATCCGGGAAGATATTGCCAGGGCTGAAAAAGCTATCCTTGAGGTCACCGGGTGCTTGCCCCTGTACTTCCGCCCCCCTCGTGGTGTGGTGACCCGGGATGTGCAGCGGGCGTGTGGTCAACTGGGGTATAGCCTTGTCCTCTGGAGTGTGGACTCGGAGGATTGGAAAGCGCAGGATGATGACGCCGTTGTCACCCACGTTTTGGGAAGTGTACGCCCTGGAGGTATTCTCCTCTTTCACCCTCTTCCCCGCACCGTCCGGGTGCTCCCCAGGATACTCCGGGCGCTTAAGGAAGAAGGATATGAGATTGTTCCCCTCTCCGTTCTCTTTGAGCGGTGATGCATGGCTTTCGTGGCCGAAAGAGTGGGTTTTTCTTGAGAGAGCTCTTGAGGATTTTCGCGGTACCATTGTAGCTATTGCGCCTTCTGACCGGGGGAAGACAACCCTTGTACGTCTCCTTGCGCACTTGTTCCTTAGAGGGGGCAGAAGAGTTGGCTGGGTCGACACAGACCCCGGTCAATCTTACATAGGTCCTCCCACAACCCTTGGGGCTTTTTTGCTGCTTGGACGGGAAAATCCCGAGGATTTCCTCTTCACGCCGCACTTTCGATTTTTTGGGGATACAACACCTGAGCGGGATATCGTTGCCTTTGCGTATCTTGCCTGGGACCTTGTGCGTACAGTGAAAAGGCGTAGCGATGTTACCCTTGTGGATACCTGTGGGCTTTTCCACTCACCTCTTGGGTACTACTTGAAGACCATGAAAATACGGCTCATCGATCCAGAAATCGTCCTCGCTCTTGGGGAGAAGGAAGAATTTGCTCCTTTTGCTCCCTTCTTGAAGGAACGACTCCTTGTGCTTCCTGTGCCCCCTGAGGTTACAAGAAAGCACTACGAAACACGCCGCGAGTACCGAAAAAAGCTCTTTTTTCTCTACTTCTCCTCCGGGAGGGAGATGCGCCTTCCGGTAAGTGCTCTTCGCTTCTCCCTCCCGTGCTACCCTTCGTTCTTCCTCTGGAGAGTTGAGGAAACAGGTGGAGGTCTGCGGTTTACAAGCCTCGGGGAAGAGGTTTTCCTGTCCCACCAGGACGAAGCACCGGGAGTTATTTGCGGACTCTATGGCGGGGATGGCAAGGAACTTGGTCTTGGGATTCTCGAGCGGGTCCTCTGGGAAGAAGGACTCCTTGCTGTCTTTGGAGTTCAGTGTGTTCCTGGGAAAATCGAGGCAATCGTTCCTGGAATTCTGCGGGTCAACAGGGACGGAGAGGAACACGGCCGCTTTGCTACCTGGTTTCCTCCTTTTCGTTTTAAATTTCCACGGCAAGCGCTGTAACTCCCGGGACGTGGGAGAGTTTCTCCTCTAAGGCCTTCATGTTCTCAGGTTTTCCCTGGAGTTCAAGGATGATGAGGCCATCTTCAGCACAGTACGTGGGAGACGCTTCGTGGAGCCCAAGCCGTGTCCGTATGGAGCATCCAAACTCGGTGAGAATGTTCTGGACCTCTGGAGCAGCTTGAGAGCGACGAGCAATTTTCACCAAAAGGAGGTTGTACGTCATGTTTCCACCCCTTTTTCTTTTCATTGTAGCAGATTCGGTATAATACCAGAGGAAGGAGGCGGCGGTATGCCCTTTGCGGTTATTATGGCTGGTGGCAAGGGAGAGCGTCTTTGGCCCTTAAGCCGAAGCCGTAGACCGAAGCAATTTGTACGGCTCTTTGGGAAAAGCCTTCTTGCCCATACTGCAGAACGCGTGCTTCCTCTTGTGGGAGATGAGAATGTATACGTTGTTACCCAGAAAGAGTACGCTTCGTCCATCCTTCAGGAACTCCCTTTCCTCTCCCCCAGGAACCTGCTCCTCGAGCCTGTGGGGAGAAATACCGCTCCCTGCATTGGACTTGCCGCTCTCTTCCTCTCCCGTTGTTCTTCCCCGCAGGAAGTTATGGTTGTGCTTCCTGCAGACCACATCATTCTTGATGTGGAACGCTTCCAGAGGTCTTTAGAGCTTGCTGTGGAAGTCGCAAAAAGCGGTAATTGGCTTGTGACCTTTGGGATTGTTCCTAATCGGCCACACACGGGATATGGGTACATTCGCTGTGGAGAACTCTTTCGCCAGGATCCCAGGGGTCAGGTGTACTATGGAGCAGGATTTACTGAGAAACCGGATCGGCAAAGAGCTGAAGAGTACCTGCGTCTTGGGGGATACCTCTGGAACAGTGGTATGTTCGTATGGACTGTGGGAGCAATCCTTGAGGCTATACGGCGGTGGGCTCCTGAAATTGCAAGGGGACTTGAGAGCATCGCAGAAGCCCTGGGAACCCCAAGGGAGTCTGAGGTTCTTGAAGAAGTCTTTGCGTCTTTTCCCTCCCTTTCTATCGATTACGCTGTTATGGAGAAAGCCTCGAATGTTCTTGTGATTTCTGGGACCTTTGGATGGAACGATGTGGGCTCCTGGGAGAGTTTCTACGATATTCTCCCCAGGGACGCTTCTGGGAATGCGTCTTTGGGGGAGTGCATTACCCTGGGTAGCACGGGGTGTCTCTTCTTTGCGAAGAAGCCTGTAGTTGCCTTTGGAGTTACCAATATGGTTCTCGTTGAGGAGGAAGATGTTCTCCTCCTCATGCCTCGAGAGAAAGACCAGGAGGTGCGTCTTCTCCTGCAACACCTCAAGGAAAAAGGTCAGGAGAAGTACCTGTAAATGGCACGCATCCTTGTGGCAAATGAAGAAGCTATTCGGGAAGCGGCGCGTCTTTTGCGAGAAGGGAAGCTTGTTGCCTTCCCGACTGAAACGGTGTACGGCCTTGGGGCCTGTGCTTTAGACTCTAAAGCGGTGGTCAGAATTTTCGAGGTGAAGGAGCGCCCCTTTTTCGACCCTCTCATTGTCCACGTTGCCGATTTTTCCATGGTAAGAGAACTCTGCGATTTTTCAGATCCCAGGGCTTTGCGCCTTGCTGAACGATTCTGGCCCGGACCATTGACTCTCGTTCTCCCCAAAAAGCCTATCGTCCCCGATATTGTCACTGCAGGCCTTCCCACCGTTGCGGTGCGTATGCCTGCGCACCCTGTGGCCTTGCAACTTATTCGGGAAGCGGGAATACCTGTGGCTGCTCCAAGTGCCAATCGTTTTGGACGTCTAAGTCCCACTCTTGCTGTGCATGTTGCACGACAGCTCGGCGATCGGGTTGAGCTCATCCTTGATGGGGGGAGATGTCCTGTGGGGGTAGAGTCCACTATTCTTGAACTTGCTGACGGTCCAACCCTTCTGCGACCCGGGGGTATCCCTCTTGAGGAGATAGAGAAGGTCATTGG
>JBDIWL010000060.1:0-6864 GCA_039638315.1 Candidatus Caldatribacterium thermophilum
CTGAGCGTCCAGGGGTGTATGTGGCCCTTATTGAGGTTCCCAGAGATGAAGTCTCCCAGTGGGGTATTGTGCAGGGAGAAGAGGTAGCGCCGCGCCTGTACCGTATTGAAGACCTCGTGGAGAAGCCTGAGCCCCATGAGGCGCCATCGAACCTTGCGGTGGTGGGCCGGTACCTCCTTCCTCCTTCTATCTTTGAGGCTCTTGCTGCGACCTCCCCGGGGAAGGGGGGAGAAATTCAGCTCACCGATGCCCTGAGGAAGCTCCTTGGGAAAGAGCCAATATATGGGTACCGCTTTGCAGGTGAGTACTTTGGGGTGGGGAGTAAACTCGGGTACCTCAAGGCGAACGTGGCCTTTGCCCTCAGGCGTCAGGACCTCGCCTGTGAGTTCCGGGCTTTTCTCCGGGACCTTGTGGAAAGGGGGCTTGTGTAGTGGAAATCACCTTTTTTGGCGCTGCTCAGGAAGTGACAGGTTCATGCTACCTCCTTCGGGAAGGGAACGTTCGCTTCCTTGTGGACTGTGGCATGTTCCAGGGGGGAAGGGAAGAACGGAATACACCACCCTTCCCCTTTCCTCCTCAAGACCTTGATTTCCTCCTTCTTACCCACGCCCACCTTGACCACTCAGGACGCATCCCGCTCCTTGTCAAGGAGGGTTTCCGGGGGAAGATTTTTGCCACCGCACCGACGATTGAGCTCTGCCGCATTCTCTGGCTTGATACGGCGAAGCTCATGCGGGAAGAGGTGGAACGGGAAAATCGCCGCCGGAGGCGCTCGGGACAGCCGGAAATTGCCCCCCTTTTTGGGGAAGAGGAGATTGAGGAAGCTCTCGCCCTTTTTGAACCCGTGGGATACGATGAAATTGTCGCAGAGGAAGGTATCGAGTTTGTCTTTCGTGATGCTGCCCATATCCTCGGAGCGGCAACGTTAGAGGTCTGGGGTGGGGGAACGAAAATCGTCTTTTCCGGGGACATTGGGCAGTTCGGCAACGTTATGGAGGGGTCACCGCCGGTTATTGAGGGTGCCGATTTTGTCGTCATCGAATCGACCTATGGAAATCGCTTGCACAGGACGCTTGAGGAAACGCGAAAGGAGTTTGCCGCAGTCATTCAGGATGCCATGGGCTCGTGTGGGAAAATTCTCATCCCTACTTTTGTTGTTGACCGGGCACAGCGGGTTCTCTATGAACTCCATCTCCTCAGGGAAAACCTTGGTCTTGACTGTCCGGTGTACTTCGATAGCCCCCTGGGAAAGCAAACTACCGATATTTACCTCAAGTACCGGCATCTTCTGAGCGGAGAAATCGCCGAATTCCACCTCCGGGACGAGAATCCCTTTACTTTCCCGAAGCTCTTCTACGTCACAACCCCCGAGGAATCGAAGGCCCTGAACGACCTCGACCACGCCATTATCCTTGCCGGAAGCGGCATGTGCACTGGAGGACGCATTCTCCACCACCTTCGGCACAACCTCTTCAAGGAGACGACTACGGTGATTTTCGTCGGTTTCCAGGCCCGGGGGACTCTTGGCCGGGCGATTGTGGATGGGGCGAAGAAAGTGCGGGTCTTTGGCGAGGAAATCGTCGTTCGGGCAAAAGTCGCCACCATCAACGGGTTTTCCGCCCATGGGGACCAGGAGGACTTGCTGCGCTGGGTAGGGTACTTCAGGGAACGGCCAACCTTCCTTGTTACCCACGGAGAGAAGGACATTGCCGAGACCTTTGCGGGCGCCCTCAGGGAAAGGGGATACGAGGCTTTCGTCCCTGGTTTTGGGGATACCGTTGATCTCCCCCGGAAGACGGTGGTTTCCTTTGCCCGGCCTCTTGTGGCAACGAATCTCCTTGGAGAACTGGAAGGGGAAATTCAGAAGCTCCGGGAACAGGAAGCTCTCCTTGGCGAGGAGAGCCAGGTCCTTGTGCAGTCAGCGCTCCTTCTGCTCCGGGAAGCGCGCAGACGCGCTACTTCATCCAATGAACTCCCGAAGGATGGAGTTTGAGGGGACAAAAGAAGGGTTGAGGAGCATGAAGTGGTTCAGGAAGGAGTAGAGCCGGTACGCCTCAAGGTAGTGGGGGCTTTCTGGGGTGATGGCCCGAAGGAGTGCCTCGGCGTACTGGCGAAGGACGCAGAATTCATAGATGAGTGACGAGTTGAACATGACGTCCGCTTCTTCCTGGTATGGGAAAATGTACTTCTCTTCTCCTGCTCGAACCTTCGGCCAGGTGGCGAAGACCTCCTCCGCCTTGCTCCCCCGGAACTGGCTGTCCCGCACAATGCGGCGGATGAGACGGCAGTCGGTGGTGGGGATGCGGTTGTGGTCGTCGATGTTCAGGGTGGTGAGGGCACTCACGTAGATTTTGAACTTGCCTTCTTCCGGGATACTCTGGCCAAGGCGAGGGTTGAGGGCGTGGAGTCCTTCAACGAGGATGACGCCGTCCTTCTCAAGGCGGCTCAGGGTCCCCTTTGGTTCCCGCATCCCGGTTATGAAGTTGTACCGGGGGATTTCCACCTCTTTGCCATCGACAAGGAGAGCGAGCTGCTCCTCGAAAAGCTCAAGGTCTAAGGCTTCAGGACTCTCGTAGTCAGCTTCAAGTCCCTGGAATTCGTGGCGAGAGAGGAAGTAGTCGTCAAGGGAAATGGTTATGGGTTTGAGTCCATTCACCTTGAGCTGCGTGTAGAGTCTCCGGGTGAAGGTCGTCTTTCCTGAGGAGGAGGGTCCCGCAATGAGAACGAGGCGAACGCTACCCTTGCGCTGGGTGATGAGGTCCGCAATCTGGGCGATTTTCTTCTCATGGAGCGCCTCGGCAATGGCGATAATTTCTCTCCCCTCTCCTCGAGCGATAGCTTCGTTGAGCTCCCCCACATTTTCAATACTCGTGATTTTTCCCCACTGGGCCGCTTCACGGAAAGCGGTGAAGAGTTTCGGGCGGAAAACGTATGGAGGAAGTTTCCCAAGGTCACCCTTTGGGAACTGCACGACAAAACCAGGCGGGACGACAACGAAGTTGAAAGAAGTCAAGTACCCTGTGCGGGGGCACAGGGGACCGTAGTAGTGGTCGTAGAAATCCCCAAGGCGGTAGAGGGTAACGGCTGGAGTTCGCCAGTACCGGAAAAGCCGCACCACATCCTCCCGGTTCTGACGGGCGTAGATGTGGATGGCCTTTTCCCAATTGACGGTTTCCCGCTCCACAGGGAGATCCTCGCTCACCGCGCGGCGCATGACGCTTTCGATACGCTCTAAGGCTTCGGGGAGTTCGTGCTCTGCGCCCTCCACCTCGCAGAAGAGTCCATCGCTCATCGAATGGAGAATCCGGAGCCTCTTCCCGGGGAGGACTTGAGAGATGGCGTAGCTCAGAAGGAAGAGGAGGCTCCGGACATATGTTCGCCTCCCTTCAGGATGCGTGAAGGGGAAGAAAATGACGTGGTGGTCCTTTTCAATTCGGGTGTGGAGGTCAACAATCTCCCCATCGAGCTGTGCAGCAAGAATCAAACGGTGGTTTTCCGGGTACAGACGCTCGGCGATGCTCTCTAAGGTTTCCCCTTTTTCTGCTGCGATACGCTTTCCATCCTCAAGTTCAAGGGTACAGAGTTCCTCTTGAGCCACGTTCCTCCTCCATTCTTTTTTGGTGTCTCTTCTCCTTTTTCGTATTTTATCCGAAAATAGAGGAGAGGTGAAGGCGATGTATCGGGCGTACCATCTTGGACTTTCTGAGGGGGATACAAAGGGTGCAACACTCGCCTTGCTCCCTGGGGCACCAGAGCGGACTGAAATCCTTGCCCGGGCTTTCGGGAGGACGGAAATCCTGGCTTTCCATCGGGAGTTCAAAAGTGTCCTTGCGGAGAATGAGGTGGGGAGAATCCTCGTCGTCTCAACAGGTATTGGAGGTCCATCGCTGAGTATTGCTGTGGAGGAGCTTGCTCGCCTTGGGGTGCGGTGGTACATCCGGGTGGGGACGTGTGGGGCGATTCAGGAAAGTGTCAACGTAGGGGACCTCGTCATCAGCGAGGGGGCAGTGCGTCTTGATGGTTCTTCAGACCACTACGCCCCACCTGAGTACCCGGCAGTCGCCGACTGGAGGGTGGTGCGGGTGCTGCAGGAAGCCTGTGAGAGGGAAGGAGTGCCCTACCACATGGGCATCACCTGTTCTGCAGCGACCTTCTACCCTGGCCAGGAACGGTACGACACCTTTTCCCGGTACGTCCCAAGGCACCTCCAGGGAAGCCTTAAGGAGTGGCAGGCATTGCGGGTTCTGAACTACGAAATGGAGGTGGCGACGCTCTTTGTCGTTGCCCGGGTCTTTGGGCTTTACGCTGGGGCAGTGTGTGGGGTTTTGGTGAATAGAACGAAAGAAGAACGCGTGGCGGAGGAGGCGCTCGGGGAAGTTGAGGAGCGCCTGGCCCGGGTGGCGGCTCTGGCTGCCCGATGGATTCTTGAACGTTTCTGAAGGAGGTTCGCATGCTGGAAGACTACGTGGTCCGTGTCGTAGTGGAAGGAACACAGGTTCTTGGGTACGTGGCAAGTTCCACCCGCCTTGTGGAACGTGCCCGAAAGCTCCACCGCACAACCCCTGTGGCCACGGCGGCTCTGGGACGGGCCCTTACCCTTGTGGGGATTCTTGGGGTGACGCTCAAGGAGGACCAGAGAGTGTCCCTGCAGATTGAGTGCCAGGGACCCCTTGAGGGCATTCTCGTCCAGGGGAATGCACGGGGAGAAGTGCGGGGGTACGTTTCCCAGCCCTGGGTTATTTTGCCTTCCCGGGAAGAGGGGAAGCTCAACGTGGAGGATGCTGTTGGGGTGGGCTCAAAGCTTGTGGTTGTGAAGGACCTGGGGTTTGGGGAGCCCTATTTTGGGAGCGTCACCATGCCCCGAGGAGGCATTGCCTATGACCTTGCCTACTACTTCACCACCTCAGAGCAACTTCCCTCAGCCTGCAGTGCCGGAGTGTACGTGGGGAAGCGTGGCAGGGTGCTCTCGGCAGGAGGGTTCATCATCCATACTCCTTCGGGCACTGCTCTTGACGTCATCACCGTTTTGGAAGAGAATATTGCCCGTCTTGGCCCGGTGAGCCATCGAATTTTTGCCGGGGAGACCCCGGAAGATATTGCGGCGTTCCTTTTTGACCGTCTCCCGTACCGCATCGTTGGGAAGAGCCCTTTACGGTACCGTTGCCGGTGTTCGCGCCGGCGGGCGAAAAACGTCTTGCTCCTCCTTGGGGAGGATGAGCGGGAAGAGCTCTTCCTGACGCAGGGAAAAGCGGAAGTGCACTGTGCGTTCTGTAACCGGACGTATGTCTTCACGCCGGAGGACTTTGTGAAGAAGCGATAGGGGGAGAACAGCTTGCCGCGCATCGATTACGAACGGGAACTCAACGAGGAGCAAAAAGCTGTGGTCTTTGCTGGGGACGGCCCGATGCTCGTTATTGCCGGAGCTGGGAGCGGCAAGACCCGCACCGTGACGTACCGGGTGGCGTACCTTGTGGAGCGGGGTGTTGCTCCTGAGGCAATACTCCTTGCCACCTTTACGAACAAAGCTGCCCGGGAGATGCTCCACCGGGTGGAGGACCTCCTTGGGGTGGACCTTTCGCGTCTCTGGGGCGGGACGTTCCACCACATCGGGAACCTCATTTTACGCCGGGAAGCCCGGAAAGTCGGGTACGAATCCAACTACACCATTCTTGACCGGGAAGACCAGAAGGACCTCCTGGCGGTGTGCGTGGAAGAACTCGGTGTGGACCTCACAAAGCGCCGTTTCCCAAGCCCTGAGGTCCTTGCCAGCATCATCACCCTGAGCCGGAACACCCTCAAGTCCCTTGAGGACATTCTCGAGGCGTACTACCCGCAGTTCATCGACTGGGCAAGCCACATTGTGCACCTTTTTACCCTGTACCAGGAGAGGAAACGACGCCTCAACGTCATGGATTACGATGACCTCCTCGTGTACGTTTTTGAACTCTTGCGCAGTGACGACAAAACGCGGCGAAAGTACGGCGAGTCCTTCCGGTACATTCTCGTCGATGAGTACCAGGATACGAACCTCCTCCAGGCGGAGATTGTGGACCTTCTGGCAGAGGCGTACCGGAACCTCCTTGTGGTGGGGGACGATGCCCAGAGCATTTACGCCTTTCGAGGAGCGAATTTCGCAAATATCCTCGAGTTCCCCAAGAGGTACCCGGACTGCCGCATTTTCAAGCTCGAGACGAACTACCGGAGTACTCCCGAAATTCTGCAACTTGCCAATGACGTCATCGTGCACAACACGCGTCAGTTCCACAAGGTGCTCAAGCCGGTGCGCAGAGGCGGGCAGAAACCTTACGTTGTGGCTTTACGGGATGTTCTGGAGCAAGCTGATTTTGTGGCGACGAAGATTCTCGAACTCCGGGACAGAGGGTACTCCCTGGATGACATGGCGGTGCTCTACCGGGCACACTACCAGAGCATGGAAATCCAAATGGAGTTCACAAGGCGTGGCATTCCCTTTGAGATTCGCTCGGGCTTGCGCTTTTTCGAGCAAGCCCATATTAAGGATGTGGTGGCTCACCTTCGCCTCATTGTGAACCCCTATGATGAAATCTCCTGGAAGCGGGTTCTGCGCCTGTACCCTGGCATTGGCCGCCAGACGGCCGAGCGGGTGTGGCGCGTGGTGGTGGAGGCGGAGGACCCGCTCTTTGCCCTCGAGCGGCAGGACCTCCTTCTGGCTTTACCTTCGGGAGCCCGGGAGAGTGTCGCAGGGGTGCGGGAGCTCCTCCTGCGCCTTGAGGCTCTGGAGCACGATCCTGCCCTGGCCATTGCCGCTGTCCTTGATGGGGGGTACCGGGAGTACCTCATAAGTCGCTACCCGAATGCGAAGGACCGTCTTGAGGACCTTGAGGA
>JBDIWL010000061.1:0-6784 GCA_039638315.1 Candidatus Caldatribacterium thermophilum
ATTAACCAGAACATTACCGCGTTGAACGCCCACCGGAACCTGGTGGCGACGGACAACGCCCTTTCCAAGTCCCTTGAGCGGTTGTCTTCGGGCCTTCGGATTAACCGGGCGGCTGACGATGCTGCAGGGTTAGCAATTTCCGAGAAGATGCGGACGCAGGTCAACGGCCTCTCCCAGGCAATCCGGAACGCCCAGGATGGTATCTCCCTTATCCAGACGGCGGAAGGAGCCCTGAACGAAGTCCACTCCATCCTGCAACGTATGCGGCAGCTGGCAGTGCAGGCAGCCAACGATACCCTTACCCTGAACGACCGGGTGGAAATCCAGCGGGAAATCGACCAGCTCAAGGCTGAAATCAACCGCATCGCCAACACCACCGAATTCAACACCAAGAAACTCCTCGATGGTACGGCTTCAGTTTTAGCCTCAACCGATAAGGCAACAACCCAGGTCATTGCCAAAGGTCCTATCAGCACTTTTGGGAACTTCGAGCTCACAATTGAGGCTTCTCCTGGTAAGTCGCAGGTTCTCAAGACGGATATCTTCAAATCCCGTGGGCTGGAACTGACCAACCTGGAGATTGATACCACCAACTCTGGTATTCAGAACATCACCCGAAATACAACCGCTGGATACACAATACCGGTTGGGTCGTACAATGTGGCTGTCAATGCAAGTGCGGGTAGTGCTGTAACTCCTTCTTACACTCTTACGTCGTACAGTCAAGCGGGAGTTGATCTTGTCGTTGGAGGAGCATCAACGGCTGTAGCAAGCACTGTAGAGGCTAGCGGGTACTTACTCCTTGAGGTTACTGCCGTCTCCGGAACACAGGTATCTTTTGATATAACCGAGTACTATGTGCGGCAAGATGGTACTATTGGTCAGCAAACTGGTTTCTCAGCAATTGTCACCGCTGATGGCGCAACGAATGTTGCGACAAGTATCAATAACAATACAGGTTCCTTTGATTTTGAAAGTATTGTCTTCGCAAGTGCCAACAATTTCCGAGTGGGCGATAAAATTCTCTTCCGAATTACTGGCGCAGTCGGGGTAGGAGACGATACCCTGACTATTAAGAGTACAGCTGGTGCGGGTAGCGGACAGAATATTACCTATGTTTTTAACGATAACGTTCTTGATAACAAAACACAAGCAGTATGGACAGTGTACATGAATGCCAGCAATGGCCAGCTCTATGTGAGTCAACTGAATTTCCAGTTTGGTATACCAACAACTGATGCGACGGCGGCATCCTTCGATGTGGCTCGGGTCGGTGAACTGGCACCAGCAGATATTGACGCAACGCTTGCTGAAGTGGACCGCTTCACCGACGCCAACGGAAACTTCCTTGTCCAGTACCCGCAGACCATCACCATCTACCAGGGCAATGGCCGGAGCACCACGGTGACCTTCTTTGCCACTGATACATTGCGGGATGTTATGGACAAGCTCAATCGGGCTATTGCTGAAGGCCTTGGTCAGGCACAGTACGTTGGAGACTACGATGATAAATTTGTCCAGTACGTCACAACACCAACTCCGAACTCGCCCGAGGCAGTTGCTGGTACTTTTGTCATTCGAACTGCTGTTCCTGGTGCTGAAGGAAAGCTCTACTTCAGTGGGGACCAGGCGTTCATTAACGCTTTGAGTCTTACCGTCGTACAGGAAGCTGAAGATAGTAAGTTCCAGGTCACCATTACAAACGCACATACAGGGGAGCAGGTGAGCAAGGTCGACATTTCTGGAAATCGCCTTGTTGGAGCACTCGATCCAAATGTGGACATTATTTTCGATGCGATGAGTGACATTGTGGTAACGTTCAATACGACGAAGAAAGAGTGGTACTTCAGCGCCGATCCTCAAAACACCAAGACCTATGTCCACTTGGCGAATTCCTCACTCATCTTCCACATCGGTGCCAATGCCAAGCAAGATATGAACGCTTCTATAGGCCGGATTGACACTACAGGTCTTAACCTCGATTCACTCCTCGTCATTGATAACGCCACAGCTAATGATGCCATTGTACGCCTTGATCAAGCTATCGCCCAGGTCTCCGACCAGCGAGCGGTTCTTGGTGCTCTCCAGAACCGTCTTGAGCACACCATCGCTAACCTCGGTGTGGCCAAAGAGAACCTGGCAGCAGCGGAGTCCCGTATCCGGGATGTGGATATGGCCGAAGAGATGATGGCCTTTACCCGGGCGCAGATTCTCATGCAGGCTGGTGTGGCCATGCTCGCTCAGGCCAATACCATCCCGCAGATCGTGCTCCAGCTGCTCCGGTAAAAGGGCCTTCGGGCAATGGTGGGGGCTTGCGCCCCCACCATTTTTTGTAAGGGGGTGATTTGGCGTGGACATTCGGCGAGTTTCAGGTCCTCAAGAGGTGCTGCGCCATAGTGGGAAGGAAATAGGCGCTCCGAGAACCACCCTGGATCAGGATGTGCAGGGGGAAGCCGGCGAGCAAGTATTGCGCGGCCTTTCGACCCAGCCCGGGGAGCAGTTTTCCCTTGAAGAGCTCCCAAAGGTCGTCGAGCGCATGAACACCATTATGGAGGCACTTTCCATAGAGGCTCGCTTTTCCATCCATGAACCCACGCATACTGTGATTGTGACCCTGGTGAACAGGGACACGGGAGAGATTATTCGCCAGATTCCTCCTGAGAAGCTCCTCGACATGGTAGCCCGTTTCCGGGAGCTCGTGGGGCTTTTCGTCGACGAGGTGGTGTGAGTGGCTGGTATCACCATAGATGGTCTTGTCTCGGGAATCCAGACCGGCGATGTTATCGAGAAGCTCATGCAGGTGGAGCGCCTGCCCATCACACGCATGGAGGAGAAGAAGAAAGAGTATGCGGAAAAGATTTCTCTCCTCCAGAATCTGGCAACAAAGCTCTCCACCCTGAAGCTTGCCGTTGACAATCTGCGAACCTCTGCCCTGTACCGCTCACGTGTTGCTACATCCTCTGATGAAGCAGTCCTCAAAGCCACCGCCCAGGCTGGTGCGCCAACCGGGCGGTACACCATCGAGGTGGAGCGTATTGCTCTTGCCCATCAGCTGGCAAGCGGTGCTGTGGCGGACCCGGGGGCACAGGTTTTTGGGACGGGGACGATTACTGTACAGGTTGGCTCAAATCCTCCAAGAACCATTCAGGTAACCGCCGCAAATAACTCGCTCAACGGCATCCGGGATGCCATTAATAACGCAGGGCTTCCTCTTGCGGCGACTGTCGTTGGTGCAGGAGGGGAGTACCGTCTTGTCCTTTTGAGTCGAGTCACCGGGACAGAGGGGGAAATCACGGTTACCGTAGACCTTAGCGGGGGCACAGAGAGTCTCGAGTTCTCCACCATCCAGCCGCCTCAGGATGCGCGGGTGCTCCTTGGGGTTGCTTCTCAAGGTTCCGCCCCTCTTGCCTTTACCTTTTCTTCCAATACCATTCAGGGACTGCTTCCTGGGGTTACCCTGAATCTCCTCAGTGCGAGCACCACTCCGGTCACGGTGGAAGTACGTGAGGATACCAGTCTCCTTGAGGACCAGATCCGGCGCTTTGTCGAAAGCTACAATGAAGTCATTTCCCTCATCAAAGAGTACACCTTTTACAACCCCGACACCCGGGAGAAGGGACCCTTTCTTGGGAATATCAACCTGAGCCTTATCCGTTCCCAGCTTGAGCGGATTGTGGTCTCGCCGGTGAGTGGGGTTCAGGAGTCGGTCAATAGCCTTGCTATGCTTGGCATAAGCCTTACCAAGACTGGTGTTCTGCAGATTGAGAATCCCGAGCGATTGACGGAGAAAATTGCCGAGAATCTCGCAGAGATTGAAAAGCTCTTTACGAAAGGTATTGCCAGGGATTTATCCGAGGCACTCCGAAACATGACGCTGTACGGAAGTGGCGTTCTCTGGGTAGAGCAGAACATGTACCGGCAAATGATGGCAACACTGGACAAGCGTATTGCCACCCTTGAGGATGTCATGAAGCTGCGAGAGCAACGTCTCTGGCGCCAGTTTACCGCTCTGGAGACGTATCTCTCGACCATGAAGTCCCAGAGTACCTGGCTCGCCCAGCAGATTGCAAGCCTGACCGCGCAGAATAAGGGTACATAGGGGGTGGGAAGAATGAACGTGTATGCCCGTGTAGCGCATTCCTACCAGAGAAACGCTGTGGATACTGGTTCTCCCCTGCATCTTGTGGTGCTCCTTTACGATGGAGCCATTCGGTTCTTCCGCATGAGCGCTAAAGCCCATAGAGAGGGGAAAAACGAAGAAGCCCGGCAGTATCTCCTGCGTGCTGAGCAGATTGTCCTTGAGCTTCTGCATTCCCTCAACTTTGAGCAGGGCGGGGAGATTGCGGCAAACCTTGCAGAGCTGTACCGCTTCATCATTGGGCGATGTGCGGAGCTTACTGCAACAAATTACGAGCAAGTTATTGAAGAGAACTGTCGTATCCTTTCAGGGCTCAGGGATGCCTGGGCACAGATTGCACAGGGAACCAATGGATACACATCCTCTTGAGGCAAAATTGCGGCTTCTTGAAGCGATTCTTGACCTTACCCGCCAGATGGAGCAACATGCCGGCGAAGGCTTGTCCGATGCGTTTTTTGCACTCCTTGAGGAACGGGGCAGGCTCATGGAGAGGGTGCGAGAGCTTGATCAGGCTGCAGGCGATGTCGATATCCCCTCAGAGGTCAAGGAGAAGATGCTCGTGCTCCTTCGCGACATTGCCCTTCTCAACGAAAAGGTCAACGCCCAGGTGTTCTCTGTTATTGCGAGAGAGCAGGAAATGTTTGTGCGTCTTCGCGAGGAGCGAACCCTTCTTGAGCATGTCCGGGCAAGTCTCCCTGCTCCTGACAGAACCATTGACGCCAAGGGGTAAATGGTAAGGAAATTTATCCCCCTCTGAGGGGTGATGGGTTGTGCCACTTCGGATTCATGAGGAATCGGACTTTACGGGACTCATAAAGAGGGCTCGCCAGAATTTCCTTCAGGGATGTATCGAAAAGGCGAAAGAACTCTTCCTCGCCGCGCGGAAAATTATGCCCGATCATCCTGAGGTGCTCCATGGTCTTGGTGCTGTCGCCCTGAAAGAGGGGAAATATAAGGAAGCAATTACGTATCTTGAGCAGGCGGTGCAAAAGAATCCCTCTTTCGCCGAAGCCTGGAATAACCTTGGCTTTGCCCTTTTCAAGAAGGGTCGCTACGGGGAGGCTCGGGAAGCTCTGGAGAAAGCGGTTGCCCTTGACCCCGATGAAGTCTCGTTCCGGAAGAACCTGGAAAGCCTCTGCCGGAAAATGGGTGTACCACTGCCAGAGATTCGGCCACTCATCTCCCTGTGCATGATTGTGCGGAACGAGGAGGAAAACCTCAAAAAATACCTTGCCCGTATGGCTGATGCCTTTGAGGATATCGTTGTCGTCGATACGGGATCGCACGATGGCACAAAGCGTGTTGCTGCCTCTCTGGGAGCCCGCGTTTTCTCCATACCCTGGGAGGACGACTTTGCGAAAGCCCGCAATGCCTCTCTTGAAAAGGCAAAGGGTGAGTGGATTCTCGTTCTCGACGCTGATGAGATGGTGGAACCGAAAGATGTGAAAAAGCTTCGGGAACTTGCCCGCCGTGTGGACACCATGGGAATGCAGCTTCCCATCTATAACCGTGGTCGGGACGACCGAGTTGGAGTTGTGAACTTTGCCGTTCGCTTCTTCCGCAACCACCCGGAGATTCGTTTTGCCGGTCGCGTACACGAAACTGTTGAGGCTTCTATCGTGCGTCTTGGTGGTACCATTGGCCGGACTGATATTCCCATTCACCACTTCGGGTACACCGATGGGGAGAAGCTTCGCCAGAAAACCCTCGAGCGGAACCTTCCCCTCATTGAGCGCATCCTCGAAGAGAATCCCAATGACCTCCAGGCTCTCCTGTACGTTGCAAAGACCTATCTCATTTTCCTTGGGAATCGAGAAAAAGCCCGGAATGCGCTCCTTCGCATCATCGGCAATCCTGAATGGCGTGGGCGCCCGGCGTACATTGAAGCCCTTCTCTATCTTGGGAATACGTTTCTTGACGAAGGAAAGGCCGCTATCGCCCGACGCCTTTATGAAAAAGTCTGTGCTTATGATCCCCATCTTCCGGATGCCTTCTTTGCCCTGGGAAACCTTGCTTTTGTCCTCGGGAACCATACTGAAGCACTGGAAATGCTTGAGAGGGTATTCACGGTGGACGCAGGGAAGTCGAAAGCGAACCTCGTCCGCTTCACCTTTACCGATGAAGCGCTCTACGATCGCCTCATGAGAGCAGCTATCGGCTGCCAGCGCTGGGATAAGGCACTGCAGTACGGGGAGAAGCTTCAGGAAGTGCTCCCCGAAGACCCCAACGTTCTCCACAACCTCGGTCTTGTGTACTTCAATCTCGGCGAGTGGGGTAAAGCAGAAGCCTTCTGGCAGGAAGCCCTGAGGAGAGACCCAAAGCACCCCGAAGCCCGATCCCTCCTCTTTTACCTCTATACCCTTGCGGGGAGAACTCAAGAAGCTCGGGGAGTTCTTGAGGAAGTCATGACCGTTTTCTGACCCCCTTGTTGAAATAGTATTTGTTTTTTCCGCACTGGCGATTCCCCCGGTAGCCGGTGCATTGTCCTTGAACCAGGAAAAGAGTTATATTAAGGGCAGAAGGGTGGTGGCCTGCCTGTGGCAGAGAAGAGGACTCTGGACCTCTCAACCATTGTCGAGGTCCTTTCGGCTCACCGGAGAGAGTTCCAGGAAAACTATGGGGTCAGAGAGCTGGGGATTTTTGGCT
>JBDIWL010000062.1:0-6774 GCA_039638315.1 Candidatus Caldatribacterium thermophilum
GAAAAAACCTCCCGGCACCGCCGCGCCCAGCGAATTGTCCGCTCCGCAGCCTTTCTCTCCCGCTCAAGGGACGCCGGGAATCCCACGCACTCATCAAGGGTCATAATGATGTCTGCGCCAAGGGCTTCCTGAATCCGTATGGCACTCTCAGGGGTGAAGCGGTGGAGCGATCCATCAAGGTGCGAGCGGAAACTCACACCCTCGTCATCGATGCGTACAAGCTGTGCAAGACTCAGAACCTGGAAACCGCCGCTATCGGTAAGGAGCGCCCCATCCCAGGAGATAAAGCGATGCAGGCCCCCTGCTTCCCGGATGAGTTCCTCCCCAGGACGAAGGTGGAGGTGATACGCATTACAGAGGAAAATCCGTACACCTAAGGCCCTCAGGCGATCAGGAGCAACCGCTTTGACCGTCCCCTGTGTTCCCACCGGCATGAAAACCGGCGTCTCAATGGAACCATGAGGTGTTTCAAGAACACCGTACCGAGCCCTCGAGTGCGGATCCACAGCAAGTACCGTAAAGTAATGCCCCATAGCAACACCCTTTTAGAGAATGAGCATGGCATCGCCAAAGCTATAGAATCGGTACCTCTGGGCAATAGCCTCTTCATAGGCACGCTTCACAAACGCCGTTCCCCCAAAGGCGCAAACAAGGAGAAAGAGGGTAGAACGGGGAAGGTGGAAGTTGGTAATGAGTGCGTCAACCACCCGGAAGGTGAAGCCGGGATAAATGAAGAGGTCCGTCACACCTTCAAAAGCCCGCAAACTCCCGAACCGGAGTGCCACAGTTTCAAGAGCCCGAACCACAGTTGTCCCCACCGCGACTACCTTTTTCCCCGAATCCTTGGCTTTTCGAATTGTCTCTGCGGCTTCCGGAGAAATCGCAAACCACTCACCATGCATTTTGTGGTTTTCCACCCGCTCGACCGTAACCGGCCTGAAAGTCCCTGGACCCACATGAAGGGTGAGCATGACCTTTTCTACACCCTTTGCCTCAAGCTTGGCAAGGAGTTCTTTAGTAAAGTGCAATCCCGCTGTCGGTGCCGCAACAGAGCCGGGTACCCGGGCATACACCGTCTGGTACACTTCAAGGGGAACGTCTCTCCTTTTCACGTATGGTGGTGTGGGCGTGTGGCCAAAACGGAAAAGCACCTCTTCAGTCCGCTCCCGAGGGAAAAGGGGGCGAAGGAACCAGAAACCCTCTTCTTTCCCAAGAACCTCAAAGCGAAAAGAGGCGTCCTCTTCAAGAACGAGAACTTGCGATGGGCGAAGCCGCGATGCAGAGAGGAGGCACTTCCAGAGGCCATCTCGTTCCTCAAGAAAGAGCATTTCCACCTTCCCACCGGTACGTTCCTTGCGAGCAAAAAGGCGAGCCGGGATGACCTTCGTGTCGTTGAAAACAAGGACATCCCCAGGATTGAGGTAATCGAGGATATCCCGAAATACCCGGTGCTCAATGGTTTCCACCCCTCTGCGGAGCACCATAAGGCGGCAGGCATCCCGGGGAAATACCGGTTCCTGAGCGATGAGTTCTTGAGGAAGGGTAAAATCAAACTCCCGAAGGTCCATCACCGAACCACAACCCTTCCAAGTTCACATCCCGGAAAGTAGTGACGGAGAATTTCAGAGCAACTCGCCCCGTTCCTGGCCATCCCCATCGCACCCCACTGGGAAAGGCCCACACCATGTCCCCATCCTCGTCCGACAAAGGTGAAAAGTCGTTGCGTGCCCCTCCGCTGAGGTGGATTCCACTCGTTGGAACCCGCCGTGCGCTGTCTTCCTCTTTTCGCTTCCCGTTCCTTCTCCCGAAGCTTCAGGAAAGCAATGATATCATCGAGGTTCCAATCTCGCTCCAACCATTCCCGGTAATCGATGGTACTCTCTGCAGGTACTTTTTCATCCACCACAGGTGCGTCCTCCTCATCACCCTGAGGTGTCACCTCGACATCGAACAGGGTACTGGGCAGGCGGTCAAACCCTATAGCCTCCCTGAACTGGTTTCCGGTAAGTTCCACAGTCCCACAATCGGTGTCGATGAAGACCCTGGTCACTCGCCCACTCTTTTCGCTTTTCTGGCATCGAAGACCAAAAACCGTACTCTGGATATATCCCCGCTTCCTCAAGGCTTCGGCAATCTCCTGAGCAGTTAAGGTTACCTTCCACAGAGCATGTGGCGCATCGTCTTCCCATGGAGAGGGAACCTCGACAAGATACGGAACGTCCCTTCCCCATACGTTTTTCGCACTATCGGTATACCCCCCACTCTCGGAGTGGAACACAACCGATGCTGGCTTTCCCTGATAGGTCAGGATAATGCCGCGGGTTTCTTCCACAAGCGCATTGGTACGAGGGTCTTCAGCAAACACCCCACCGTACCGCTGGCAGTGAACTGTGCTGCAGAAATCAAAGCCCTCTTCCCGGTGGCGACCAAGGTTCCCTAAAGCGTACGTCCGGGCAACGATAATGTGCGCCTTGAGGGCCTCCTCTGGCCAGGAGGGGCTCCCTTCAAGCTTCATCGTTCCCTTCAGGTACTCCTCAAGAGGAAGGACATTGATAACCTCAAGGGTGTCACCCTTTTTGCGAATTTCGAGACGACCCCGGTACGGCCGCTTCCCAAGGTACACTATACCTTCCCGCGAAGCCACAGTGACAGAGGAAGCAACTGTGTTTCGTTCTCTCCAGAATACCCCAGAAGGGTTGAGAACGAACGCGAGGGATTGACGGGCAGGAACGGTGTATACTTTCTTCCCAACCCGCACTTCGAGTCCTTCGGGGGAGGAACAGGTCACCTCTTCCTGCGTTCGGAGGAGAAGAACCCGAACTTCGATATCCTTTGTGCTCCCCTCGCTCCAAGAGAACACCAAAAGAACGAGGGCACAAACCACAAGAAAAATGCCCCAGATCTTCATCTTACCGCCTCAAAATGAGCGTGAAAAGGAGCGTCAAAAAGAGGCTTATAAGAAGCGACGTCATAAGGGGAAAGTAAAAGACAAAGTTGCCTTTCCTGTACACGATATCCCCCGGAAGACGTCCAAGGCGATTTACACCAGGAATATGCGGAAGGGCAAAGAGGAAAAGGCCGATAAGGACAAAGATGCACCCTATAACGATGAAGACTTTTGCCCAGTAAGAGATTTCCATACTCGCTTCTTCACCCCTTCCCAAAGACTCATAATGCACCCGCAGTACTTCTGGCGGTACAGATGGAACTCTTTTGCCATTCGCACGCTTTCAGGAAAACCTGGCCGAAAGTCTCTACCAAGAAAGGGGATACCTATTTCCTTTCCAATCTGTTCCCCCACTTCAAGGATTCCCGCAACGTCCTGGTACGGGCTTATGGTAAGGGTGGTGCTGAAGGCCGAAAATCCAAGTTCTTTTGCCCACTCGGCAACACGGCGAAGGCGCAAAGTGTAGCACAGTCTGCAGCGTTTGGCAAGGTCTAAGGAAAGCGCAAAGAATTCCCTCGGGTCATAGGGAAAGGGAACGCAGAGTTCTCCCCCCACCCGAGCAATGTAATTTTCCAGGGTAACCCGACGGCGTTCGTACTCGTCGATGGGATGGATATTGGGATTATAGAAGACGTTGACAACAGCCAAGCCCTCGTTCTGGAAAACGCGATTCACATAGGTTGCACAGGGCGCACAGCAGGTGTGCAAAGCGAGCTTACCTTTCATGGAGGACCACCTTACTCAGGTACTCCCGTCCGGAAGGTGTGAGAACCCTTCCTCGCTTTGTTCGGGCGATGAAACCCATTTTGACGAGAAAGGGCTCATAGACCTCCTCAAGCGTGTCCGGGTCCTCCCCAAGGACCATGGCAAGGCTCTCGATACCTACTGGCCCTCCAGCGTACTCCTCAAGAAGGGTCCGCAAGAACTTCCGGTCCACCTTTGTGAGGCCGAAACAATCAACCTCAAGTTCTGCAAAGGTTCTCTCAACGACATCCCGTGTGATGCGCCGTTCTCCAAGAACTTCGGCAAAGTCCCGCACTCGCCGGAAGAGACGGTGCGCCACTCGGGGTGTTCCCCGGGAACGGCAGGCAATGGCCTGTGCTGCCTCGAAATCTATGGAAACCCCAAGAAGCTGGGCCGTTCGCATAACGATACAGGCAATCTCTTCATCGGTGTAAAAATCAAGCCGCTCTATAATGCCGAAACGATTCCTCAAAGGAGCACTGAGGAGACTCACCCGGGTCGTAGCCCCAACAAGGGTAAAGGGGGGAAGGTGCACAGCCACATCCCGAGCAAAGGGCCCTTTGCCTACAAGGACATGAAGGGTAAAGTCCTCCATCGCTCCATAGAGAATCTCTTCACACTGTTTGGGGAGACGATGTATCTCATCGATGAACACTATGTCCTTTGGGGCAATGGTGGTGAGGACTGCCGCAAGGTCTCCGGGACGGGCAAAGACGGGACCGGAAAGGCAGCGGATGTTCTGTCCCATTTCGCGGGCAATAACATGGGCAAGAGTCGTTTTTCCAAGACCAGGAGGACCATAGAAGAGGACATGGTCAAGGGGTTCATTCCGCATGCGAGCAGCCTGAATGTAAACCCGAAGGTGTGCTACAACCGTTTTCTGGCCGATGAATTCGTCAAGAGACTGGGGACGAAGGGCTTCGTCCTCCCGCTTCATCCACGTCCCCCCAGTCGAACAAGGGCTTGTTTGATAACCTCTTCAACATCTATGTTCCGGCGATCGAACTCCCTGAGGAGACGAGCCATGACCGGGTTCACTTCCTGGGGCGTGTACCCAAGACGAAGGAGTACCTCCCTTGCCTCTTCAAAAACTGCATTATACGGTGATGGAGTGGTAAATCCAGCCTCAAGGAGAATGGGACGAAGCTCCACAATGAGGCGTCTCGCGGTTTTAGTGCTTATCCCTCCCCGCTCTTCAAGGGTATGGGTATCCTCCTCGAGGACGCAGCGGACGAACTCCTTCCAGTGGAGGCGAGAGAGAATCTTAAAGGCTGTTCGATGGTTGATGCCCCGGACTTCCCGGAGGCTATCGAAAATCTTTCGCTCTTCCTCGTCTTCAAACCCATAGAAAACGAATTCCCCGCTCTCCTTGAGAAAAGACCGTACAAGAAGGCATCGTTCCTCGCCCTCCTCCACCGGCTTGACGAAGGGAGTAACCCGGAGGCGAAAGGCAAGACCCCCTGTTTCGAGAATCCACTCGTCTTTTTCTCTTCTCTGGACTTTCCCCCGGATGTACTCAAACATTGCGCATCCTCAGGCGAAAGGCGTGGCATACGGCAACCGCCAAGGCATCGGTAACGTCATCAGGTCCAGGAATGGACTCACAGTTGAGAATCTGCCGTACCATGTACGCGACCTGAGGTTTCGTGGCCCGTCCATACCCCACAACTGCCTGCTTCACTTCAAGAGGGGTGTACTCGTATACGGGAACTCCATGGAGCGCAGCACAAAGAAGCACCACACCCCGCGCAGCACCTACCGAAAAGGCTGTTTTCGCATTCCGATTGAAAAAGAGCTCCTCAACGGCAACTTCCTCCGGGGCGTATGTGGCAAAAAGCGCCCCCAGGTCCTCAAAAAGGGAGCGCAACCGTTTCTCCGGCGCAAGACCCTCTGCCGTTACAATGCACCCAGCGTGAAGCAGGCGTAACGTATTCCCCTCAACATCAAGGAGACCAAATCCGGTGAGCGCTATCCCCGGGTCGATGCCAAGTACCTTCATGAACTCTTGAGCGACTCGAGGAGTTCGTCAGCAATATCGAAATTGGCGTAGACTTCCTGAACGTCATCGTGGTCTTCAAGCGCCTCAATGAGCGAGAGGACCTGTTGAGCCTGCTTTCCTTCAACACTTACTGTAGTTTTGGGAACCATGGTAACCTGTGCCACAACGTACTGCAGACCACTTTTGTCGATGGCTTCCTTTACCCTTTCAAAGTCCTCAGGAGCGGTGATAACGTCAATGGTGGTTTCTGTAGAGCGAATATCCTCGGCACCGGCATCGATAGCCACAGCCATAACTTCCTCTTCGTCGACTTTTCCTTTCTCGAAGCTGATGAGTCCTTTGCGCTCGAAAACCCAGGATACACAGCCCGTTTCACCAAGGTTCCCTCCGTGCTTGCTGAAAAGGTGCCGAATTTCCGCGGTGGTCCGGTTCCGGTTATCGGTTGTTGCTTCCACCATGATGGCAACACCACCTGGTCCATACCCCTCGTAGATAATCTCTTCGTACGCTACGCCCTCAAGCTCGCCAGTCCCTTTCTTAATAGCTTTCTCGATATTTTCCTGAGGCATGTTCATCTCCCGAGCTTTCTGGATAGCGAGACGAAGGCGAGGATTGTTCTCGGGGTTACCACCACCTTGGCGGGCTGCGACGGTGATGAGACGGATGAGTTTTGAGAAAGCTTTCCCTCGCTCGAGGTCGGTTTTTGCTTTCTTGTGTTTTATCTGTGCCCACTTTGAATGTCCAGACATACCCTCCGACGCTCCTTGTCGATTTTCTTACCGTATTGTACCACACTCTTTTGGGGACAAAAAAACCTGGGAGGGAATTCCCTCCCAGGTTTTCACCTTCTTCCCGGCAGCGTCCTACTTTCCCGCCCAGTTCCCCAGGCAGTATCATCGGCGCTGGAGGGCTTAACGCGGGGTCCCCAAAAAGTCTGCGACTTTTTGGGGTGCCCACTCCGGGTTCGGAATGGTTCCGGGTGTTTCCCCTCCGCTATGGCCACCGGGAAACCTCTATACCTCTGGGGAAGCATCCTCAAAAGCTTTGCGGTCAAGTCCTCGACCGATTAGTACCCCTCGGCTCA
>JBDIWL010000063.1:0-6726 GCA_039638315.1 Candidatus Caldatribacterium thermophilum
AGCTGGGGCTGTACCTTGGAGGGCTCTTCTTAGGCGTTGGTTTCTTTGACCTCTTTTACCAGCGCTTTGAGTACGAACGGAATATCCGCATGACCCGGGAAGAGCTCAAAGAAGAGTACCGGAGGACTGAGGGTGATCCTCTCGTTAAATCCCGTCTCCGGGCCCGCCAGAGGGAGCTTGCTCGCCGGCGGATGATGCAGGAGGTCCCCAAAGCTCAGGTTGTGGTGACGAATCCTGTGCACGTTGCCTGTGCCCTGCGATACGAGCGGGGGAAAATGCGTGCTCCGATTCTCGTAGCCAAAGGGAAACGCCTCATTGCTGAGAGAATTAAGGCCATTGCCCGGGAACATGGTGTTCCCATTGTGGAGAATAAGGAAGTTGCCTGGGACCTGTACCGTTTCTGTGACCTTGGCCAGGAAATTCCCCAGTTCCTCTACCGGGCGGTTGCAGAAATCCTTGCCTTTGTCTACCGCCTGCAGCAGGAGAGGGGGAGGAAGCTATGAGAGAAGCCCTTGGGAGGGTCTTAGAGCGAAGCACGAGATCAAGCGATTTCCTCTTCGCCTTTCTCTTTATCCTCATTATCCTCATGATGGTGGTACCCCTTCCCCCATCTCTTGTCGATTTCCTTTTAAGCTGCAACATTACCCTCTCGGTCATGACGCTCCTTGTGACGACGTACATCACCAATCCTTTGCAGTTTTCCGTTTTTCCTTCGCTTCTCCTTTTTGCCACGCTCTTTCGTCTGGCACTGAATATTTCCACAACGCGCCTCATTCTCCTCCAGGGTTATGCGGGGCGGCTCATCGCTGCATTTGGGCAGTTCGTTGTGGGAGGCAATTACGTCGTAGGGTTCATCATCTTTTTCATCCTCGTCATCATCCAGTTTGTGGTGATTACAAACGGTGCAAACCGCATTGCCGAGGTGGCTGCCCGATTCACCCTTGATGCCATGCCGGGAAAACAGATGAGCATCGATGCGGATCTCAACGCTGGACTCATCGATGAAGCGGAGGCTCGACGCAGGCGCCGGGAAATTGAACGACAGGCCGATTTCTACGGGGCCATGGATGGGGCGAGTAAGTTCGTTCGGGGCGATGCCATAGCCGGTCTCATCATCACTCTCATCAACTTCCTTGGGGGGATTGTCGTTGGGGTGGTGCAGCGGGGTCTTGCCCTGCAAGAGGCACTGCAGACGTATGCTCTCTTAACAGTTGGCGATGGTCTTGTGGCGCAGATTCCAGCGCTCCTCATCTCCACCGCAAGTGGCCTCATCGTTACCCGAGCGGCAAGCGAGGAAAACCTTGGACAGGACGTGACCCGGGAACTCACCCAGACCCCACGAGCTGTACTTTTGACGGCGCTCCTTCTCCTTTTCCTTGGTGTTATCCCTGGTCTTCCCAAAGTTCCCTTCTTCCTCCTTGCCAGCTTAGCTGGGGCGTTCTTCTTCGTCCGGGAAAAGGAAAAACCGAAGAAGGAACCCCCACAGCCTCCGAAAAAGGAGGAACTCCCCAAGAGCCCTGAGGAGATTGTCCGGCTCATTGAGGTGGATCCGGTAGAACTTGAGATTGGCTATGCTCTGGTACCTCTTGTAGATCCCCAAAGCGGTGGAACGCTCCTTGAGCGCATCACCCAGATGCGCATCAATATAGCCAAGGATAGGGGTTTTGTGGTGCCTCCCATTCGGGTTCGGGATAACCTGCGCCTTCGGCCAAACCAGTACGTCATCAAAATCCGGGGAGTTGAGGTTGCGGAGGGAGAAATCCTCCCCCGCCACTACCTGGCGATTCACCCCCAGGGTGAGGCGGTTCCCCTTGAGGGGATACCAACCCGAGAGCCCGCCTTCAACCTCCCTGCGTACTGGGTTGGGGAAGCCCAGAAGGAAACTGCAGAGATTGCCGGGTTCACCCTCGTTGATGCCGAATCGGTACTCATTACGCACCTTGCAGAACTCCTGAAAGCCCACGCTGCAGAACTTCTGACTCGCCAGGATGTGCAGCTCCTCATCGACCAGGTGAAGCGGGTGAACCAGGCGGTGGTGGATGAACTCATTCCCCATGCCCTGTCTCTTGGGGACATCCAGAAGGTCCTTCAGGGACTGCTTGCCGAGCAGGTCCCCATCCGGGACCTTGTGCTCATTCTTGAGGCTTTAGCTGATGCTGTGCGTCAGGCAAAAAGCATCGATGAGCTCATCGAGGCTGCCCGAAGGCGCCTTGGCCGGAGCATCACCCGCCAGTACCTTGGGGATGATGGGAAGCTCCATGTCCTTACCCTTGATGCCCATCTTGAGGCTTTTCTGAGCCGGGTTTTTACAGGGGAAGAAGTCCTTGTTCCGGAGCGTTTCCGAAAGATTCTCGGGGGGCTTTCCAAGCATGCTGAGCGCATGGCCGGTCTTGGTTATTTCCCAATTCTCCTTGTTCCTGGTAAAATGAGAAGGAGTATCCGGAACCTTTTTGCAGGTTCCATGCCGCAACTTGTTGTCCTTGCCTTTGAAGAGGTACCAAAAGACGTGGAAGTTCGTGTGGAGGGGGTTGTGAAAGAAGAGGAATGAGAAGCCATGGATGTGGAGCGGATTTTCCGCCCTAATCGCAAGGCGAGTCTTGGGGTTCGCAGACGCAATGAGCAGGGAGAGCTTGAGGTTGTATACTACCCAAGTCGCATTGAATTCGTGAACAGGGATACGCTCTGGCTTGCAGCGCCGCAGGAGCGGGGAACGCTTGTTCCGGTGAGTCTTGGAGAGACTCTTGAGGTCTACATCGTTGGCGAAAACGAGGTTTTCTTTTTCGAAGGGAAAGTTAAGGATCGGGTCAAGAAGGGGAACATCGCCTACGTGGTCTTCGATATGCCTGAGAACGTGGTTCGGAAGCAGCGGCGAAACTACGTTCGCTTTGAAGCGGTGCTCCCTGTGCTCTTGAAGAAGGAGGAGAAATCCTTCCCTGGAACGACGAAGAACATAAGCGGTGGAGGAATGCTCGTGCAGCTTCGGGAAGGTCGGGACGTTTTCGATTCGCGGGAAGAACTCCTTTTCCTCCTTTCCCTTGATGGAAGAGACATCATCGGTCGCGCTCGGGTGGTGCGAAAGGATGGCCCGGGCCTTTACGCCTTTCAGTTTAGCGAGATTGCCGACCAGGATCGGGAAAGCATCATCAAGTACATTTTCCAGAAGCAGATTGAGCTTCGGAGAAAGGGGTTACTCAGGAAATGAAGCCAATTCGGGTCATGGTGGTGGATGACTCTGTTTTCATGCGGCGCATGGTGAAAGACCTTTTGGAAACAGACCCGGAGATTCGGGTTGTTGCTCTGGCTCGGGATGGGGAGGAGGCTCTGGCGATGCTCCCTGAGGTACAACCAGATGTTGTGCTCCTTGATGTGGAAATGCCCCGTCTCAACGGGCTTGAGTTCCTTGAGCGGGCACTTTCTCGGCAACCCCTTCGGGTCATCATGCTCAGCGCCCTCACCCAGGAGGGAAGCGACGTCACCATCCAGGCTCTGGAACGGGGGGCTCTGGACTTTATCCCCAAGCCCTCGGGGGCCATTTCCCTCGATATCGACCGGAAGAAAGACGAGATCATCCAGAAGGTGAAGTCGGTAAGTGCCATCCCCCTGGAACGGGTGAGGATGTGTTGCCTTCCCTGGGGAATGCTGCGGAAGCGCCCTCATGGGAAAGAGACAAAGGAAGAGTCCCGCCGTGTCGTTTTCGTTGCTTCCTCAACCGGGGGTCCAAAGGCACTCCAGATGCTCATGCAGGGTCTTGCTCCCCTTGAGGATAGTGGTATGGTTCTTGTCCAGCACATGCCCCCGGGTTTCACGAAAAGCCTTGCGGACCGCCTGAGCGACCTTGCCCCCTTTCCGGTCCGGGAAGCGCAGGGTGGGGAGGCGATCCTCAAAAACCACGCTTTCCTTGCCCCTGGGGGAAAGCATCTCCTTGTGAATGGCGATCGGCGCCTTGCCCTTGACGACAGCCCACCTTTCAAGGGCCTCAAGCCCTGTGCAGACATTACCCTTTCTTCCCTCGTTGACGTTTTCGGTGGCCGGATTCTCGCGGTTGTCCTCACTGGAATGGGCAAAGACGGACTTGAAGGGTGTCGGAAACTCAAGAAAATGGGGGGGAAGGTTATCGCTCAGGATGAGAAGACTTCGCTCATCTTTGGCATGCCAAGGGCAGTCATTGAAGAGGGTCTTGCGGATCTCGTGCTCCCCATAGAGGAGATTGGGAAGGCCATCGTGGAGTGGGATCGCCATGGAGACGATACGCACTGAAGACCTTGCGCTCTTGCGGCACGCAGTCCGGAAACTCACAGGTATCGATCTCTCCTACTACAAGGAAAACCAGCTCCGTCGCCGCCTCTACTTCATTATGCTCCGGGCAGGCGCAAAGGACGTTGCCGAGTATGTACGCCTTCTTGAAACGGATCCTAAGGTTCTTGAAGATTTCAAGAACCGCTTTGCCATTAACGTTTCAGAATTTTTCCGGAATCCCGAGCGTTTTGAGGACCTCAGGGTGAAGGTCATCCCCGAGATTCTCCCTGGAGCAGGTATGCTCCTCCGTATATGGAGCGCGGGGTGTTCGGTGGGGAGTGAAGCGTACTCCATTGCCATCCTCCTTGAGGAGATGCGAATACGGAAACCCTATCGAATCTGGGCAACCGACATCGATGAGGATGCCCTTGAAGAGGGGCGGCATGGGGTATACACCATGCAGTACCTGCAGAATGTCCCCCCAGAGTACCTCTCGCGGTACTTCCAGAAACTCGAGGACGGCAGGTTTGCCATTGTACCCTCCCTCAAGCGAAGGGTGGTTTTTGAGCGCCATGACCTTTTGCAGGATCCGGTCCGCGAAACCTTCGACCTTGTGGTGTGCCGGAACGTCATCATTTACTTTGAGGACCAGGCGAAGGACGTGGCTTTCTCGAAACTGGCCGGAGCACTCCGGCCTGGGGGGTACCTCTGGATTGGGAGCACAGAGCGGATTGCCAACCCGGCGAAATTTGGCCTCCGGTACGTGATGCCGTTCTTTTACCAGAGAGAGGGGAAGGGGTGAGCGATGGTTCTCTTTGAAGATTTGAACGAAATGCAGCTTGACGCCCTCAAGGAGATTGGCAATATCGGTGCGGGGAACGCGGCAACGGCGCTTTCTAAAATGGTGGGAAAGCGCGTGAATATGGAAGTGCCCCTGGTGCGCGTCATCCCCCTCAAGGAGGTTCCTGAGTGGCTTGGAGGGCCGGAGAAGGAAGTCCTCGGGGTATACTTGAGTGTCTTTGGGGCGCTCACCGGACACATCCTCTTCGTCATGACTATCGATGATGCCCTGAAAATCATGCGCATCCTCCTTGGCGATATGGCTCCTTCCCGGGACCAGATTCTTGAAATGGATGAGTTGGCCTCCTCAGCCATGGGGGAAATCGGCAACATTCTCTCCTCCTCGTACCTTGCTGCCCTTGCTGACTTCACGGGCCTGCACCTCAACCACTCGGTTCCCTCCATTGCCGTTGACATGGCGGGAGCCATTGTGGATATCGTGCTCATTGAGATTTCCCAGCACAGCGATTACGCTTTGCTCATTGAAACGGTATTTGTGGAAGAAGAAGACCGGATTACCGGGTACTTCATGCTCATCCCGGATACCGGGTCTTTAGAAATCATCCTCCAGGCTCTGGGAGTTGTGTAGCTATGGCGCGGAAAATCACGGTAGGCATGGCTGAGTACCGGGTGAGCAACGACCCGGAGGATGTCCTCTGTGTCCTTGGTCTTGGCTCCTGTGTTGGTGTGTGTCTCTATGACCCTGTGCGTCGCATCGGGGGCATGGTCCATGTGCTCCTCCCAGAGCGCATTCCTGGTCAGAGTAACCCTTTTAAGTTTGCCGATACCGCCGTTCCTGCACTCCTTGCCGAAGTTGAGAAAGCCGGAGCGAGCCGCCGGAACATTATCGCCAAGATTTCCGGTGGAGCAAAGATGTTCTCTGGGGCCGATACCCTCTTTGACATTGGCAAACGGAATGCCGATGCAGTCCGGGAAGCCTTGAAAAACCTTGGAATTCCCCTGAAGGGTGAGGATATAGGGGGCAATCGAGGACGGAGCATTTTCTTCTACATCGTTGATGGGAAGCTTGAAGTTCGGGCCCTTGGGAAGGACGTTGTCGTGATATGAGGGATGAAAAGAGGTACCGGAGAAGCCTTGCCCAGCTTTTTGCCCTTCTTGGTGGATGGGCCTTTGCTTTGGGGTACGCCGTATGGGGGGTGCTCCGGGGCATGAGCCTCTTTGCCCTGGCAATACGGTTACCTCTCCTCTTTGGCGTGGTGTACGGACTGCTTTTTGCCTATTTTTTCTGGATTATGCGACAGGGCATGCCCCAGGGGGAATCAGGTGAAACCTCATGATGCAGACTCTTGAGAAGCCCGAAGACCTGGAGAAGCTCTGGCAGGACTTCCTTGAGCGGGGTGACCGTTCCGCCCGGGAAAAGCTCCTTGAGCACTATCTCTACCTTGTGCGGATTGCGGTGGGCCGCATCCTCTATCTTCTTCCTCCTTACATTGACCGGGAGGACCTCGAAGGATACGGTGTTCTTGGTCTCATCCAGGCTCTGGATCGCTTTGAACCCCAAAGAGGGGTACGCTTTGAGACCTATGCCCTCTCCCGAATTCGTGGAGCCGTTCTTGACTACCTCCGAAGTCTCGACCCCCTGACCCGGGGAGAGCGCCAGGACCTGCGTCGCCTTCTTGAGGCCTGGAG
>JBDIWL010000064.1:0-6611 GCA_039638315.1 Candidatus Caldatribacterium thermophilum
AGCCCTCGGAGCTCATTTTCTCGAGAGTCGAGATTTTCCCTCGCGTGCTCACCCTGAAGAGCTTTTCTACCCTCTTTTCCTCTCTTCCTTATGGGAGGTGGTATTTGAATACCGGCATACTGACAGCAGGCTATGTTGCCATAGCCCTGGTTACTTCTACCCTGGGAGGATATGCCTTTGCCCACTTTGAGTTCAAGGGCAGGGATGCGCTATTTCTTGCCATATTGATTACCCAGATGATACCTTTCCATCTCATGCTGGTTCCTTTGTTCATCATGATTTCCCGGTTTCGCCTTATTGACACGTATCTTGGAGGGTTTTTGCCCATTGCCGTGAGTCCTTTTGGACTCTTTTACATGCGTCAGTACATGCTTGGTCTCAACAGGGACCTCCTTGATGCAGCAAGGGTGGATGGGGCTTCAGAGTATGTACTCTTTGCGAAAATTGTTCTCCCTCTCATCAAACCAGGACTTGCTGCGATGGCTATTTTCTTCTCCATGGAGTACTGGAACAACCTTCTCTGGCCTCTTGTTGCGATGAGGAGCGAAACACGGTTTCCTTTAACTGTTGGGATTGCAAGCCTTGTCAACCAGTATCGGCCAAGGTACGACATGGTCATGGCGGCTTCAACCCTTGCCACGCTCCCGGTGATTATTATCTTCCTCGTCATGCAGAAGCAATTCCTCGAAGGTCTGGGCGCCATGGGTCGACTTGTGGAGAAGTAGCTTGTGTTTCAGGTGAGTGGTAAACCGTAAGGGGAATTGGCACAAGGAGGTGATGCCATAACAGGGTTTTTGAGGAATGTGCGGAGTTTACGGGCTTTGTGTGGGTGGCTTGGGAAATTTCTGAAAGAAAGGAGGAGTGTCGATGAAGAAAGTCGTTTTGGGATTGTTGGTTGTGTTCCTTCTTGCCTCGGTTGCTCTTGCAGCGGATGACATGTACCCCGAGTACAAAGGTGAACCAGTTACGCTCACCATGTGGGCCTGGACAAGCAACGAGGACTACTCCATTCGTGAATTCGAAAAAGTCTACCCAAACATTAAAGTACAGTGGGAGAACTTTGGTGTCCATTACGAGAAAGCCCAGACGGCGATTGCTGCTGGAGAGGGACTTCCAGACGTACTCATGATCGAATACACCTATGCCCCTGAGTTCATGGACCTTGGAGCCTTTGTGCCCATCAACAAGTGGCTCCCCAGGGAAAAGTTTGTTGCCCTCTTTGGAGAGCCAGCCCTGAACTGGTGCGCCTTAGACGACAACATTTATGGAACACCCCAAGACAGTGGAGCTATATCGCTTTTCTACCGCAAGGACATTTTCGATAAGCACGGTTTCGCTGCGCCACAGACCTGGGCTGAATTTGCTGAACAGGCCCGAAAACTCCGTCAGGCCGATCCCAATCTCAATTACGCTACCGTCCCCCTTGGCTGGGCCCTCTGGTGGGCTGGGCTGGTATGGGAAGCGGGTGGCAAGCTCTTTGATTACAAGGACGGGAAGTGGTACATCGACTTCACGAATCCTGTGGCAGAAAAGGTTTTCAGCTTCTGGGGAGAGCTCATCGATGAGGGTACGATCAAAATCGAACAGTGGTGGTCTCCTGACTGGTACAACTCCTTGAACGTTGGGAAAACAGCGGCGGTTATTATTGGTTGCTGGTTCGCTGAATGGCTCCGGTACAACGCTCCGGAATCGGAAGGGCTCTGGCGGGTAGCTATTCCTCCTCAGTGGGATCCTGCCAATCCTCATAACGGCATGATTGGCGGTTCCGGATTCTACGTGACGGCTCACTCCAAGAATCCTGAGGCAGCGGCTATATTCGTTATGTGGCTGAATTCGCACCCTGAGTCGCTCAAGTGCCTCCACAAGTACAGCAACCTCCCGGTTATGGTTTCAACTCGTTACGAGGAAGTGCTCGATGAAGTTGCTGGACCAGACCAGTTCTTTGGTGGTCAGAATATCGTTGAAACGCTCTGGGAAGCCCACAAACTCGTTGATACCTCGTACGTAGCTCTTCCCATTTTGACTAACGTCGACCAGGCCCTTGGGTTGCTCTTGCAGGACTACGTTGATGGGAAGATCAAAAAGTTTGCTGACATCCTGCCGATGTGGGAAGAAGCGGTCGTCAAAGCAATAAAAGAGCTTGGGTACGATAACGTCGTTGTTGGTGAGCTTCCGTAAGTCTTTTCCGGGGAGGGGTGTTTCCCCTCCCCTTGCATTCCTTCCCGGGGTGAGGTTGCCACATGATACGTAAGCGGAGAAGCCGTTTGGCCTTAAGGGCCTATCTCTTTCTTGCTCCATTCCTTGCCCTCTTTTCCTTCATCGTAATCTATCCCATCGTCCTTGGAGTACGACTTTCGCTCTATGGTCAGCGAGGGGCAAGAATGTGGTATGTAGGTTTTTTGAACTACCGGAATATTTTCACCGATGCAAGGTTCTGGGAGGCCTTTAAAATACCCCTCTTCCTCCTGCTTGTCCAGGTTCCGCTCATGATTTTCTTGGCTATCCTTATCGCTTTCGTCTATGAGCGCGTACCCCGCAAAGAAGCCGCTATATACCGTTTCATCCACTACCTCCCCTACACAATTCCGGCTATTGTCGCTGGAATCGTCTGGTCGTATATCTTTTCCGACTCCATGTCGCCATTTCGCCCTCTTCTTGACGCCCTTGGTATGATGGGAGTACGTATTTTGAATCGCGAGCACGTCCCCCTTGTGCTCCTTGTCATTATCCTGTGGGAGTTCACCGGGTACACGGCTTTTGTGGTTTTTTCCTCGCTTCTTGCTATTCCTCGAGAGTATGCCGAACAGGCACAGATTGACGGAGCAACCTTCTGGCAAACAGCCTTCTTTATCAAGCTCCCTCTTATTCGGGGAGTCATCGTGATGCTCTTCATCTTTAACATCATAGGGGCGCTTCAGGTCTTCAACGAGCCGTGGATGCTCCAAACCCTTGTCGTGCTCCCGCCGAATTATACGCCGGCCATGTACATTTACAACTCTGCTTTTGCGTACGGCAGGTTTACCTACGCCATAGCCATGGGTCTTGTTCTTGCCTCTATCACTTTCCTTATTTCCCTTTATGTGTTGCGGACGGCTTCACGACAGTTGCTTGTTCAGCGATAACAGGGGGTGTTCAGGTGAGGAGGAGTTCTTCTGCAACGATAGCCATGGTGGTTGCTTCCTTGTATTTTATCTTCCCTTTTTACTGGCTCGTTACAAGCATCACAAAAAATACGAGCCAGCTCTTTCAGAAATCTATTGCTCCGGGAATCCCGAACCATTTCTTTACCAATGTGCGCCTGGTTCTTGGCTATGAGAACGGAGTTTTCTACCACTGGCTTAAGAACTCCTTTTTCTATGCCACAACTGGCGCGCTCGTTGGTGTTTTTGTTGCTGCCCTGGCCGGATTTGCCTTTCGGAAGTACGAATTCTTTGGCAAAAAGCTCATTTTTGTGCTCATCCTCGGGTTTGCGATGGTTCCCGGGTACGCAACGACCTTACCCCTTTTTGTGATTTTCAAGAACTTCAGATTTATCGATACCCCCTGGGCAATACTCCTTCCTTCGTTCATCAACGTCTTCGGCGTCTACCTCATGGTGACGTACTGGAACCAGGTGCCTCAAGAAGTTTTTGACGCTGCCGAAATCGATGGGGCAAGCGACTTCCTGGTGTTTTTCCGGATAGGCCTTCCCAATATTGCCACAGGGTTTATTACCCTTGTGCTCCTTGCCTTTGTGAGCATCTGGAATAACTTCTTTCTCCCCCTCGTCATGCTGAATTCTCGAGCAAAAATGCCGCTCGTTCTTGGTATCACGACTATTACCGACCCCCAAGGGTTCCCTGTCTATAACCTGACACTTACGGCAAGCTTTTTCACCATCTTGCCGCTCCTTATTATCTTCGTGGTATTCCAGAGGTTTTTCCGACCTCAGCTCTATGCAGGTCTCCATTAGGGGTTTGCGTATGCATGTACCTTATCGCGGAGGGGAAGTACTGCAACAGGGAGTTCTCTGGTGCTGTGTCCTCTTCCTTTGCTTTCCCGTGTCTCCCGCCCTGGCAGAATACTGCCTGGTCGTCGATACGGCGCATCGGGGACCTGCTATCCCCGAAACTCTCTACGGCATTTTCTTCGAGGACATAAACCACGCTGCTGATGGAGGTGTGTACGCTGAGCTTGTGCGAAATCGCTCCTTTGAGCATTGGGATGCTGCAGAGGGCTGGATACTCTCTGGAAGCGAAGGAGTTCTTCTCAGTATTGCTGACGCCCTGCCTCTTGCTCCAACGAACCCTCATTACCTTCTCATTTCTCTCCCTTCCTCGGGTGGGTTGGCTGAACTTGTCAACGAAGGCTATGGAGGCATTCCGCTTGAAGGAGGAAAAGAGTACATTTGCTCGTTCTTTGTTAGAGCGGAGGATGCCTTCTCTGGTTCCTGTACCGTTACCCTTGAGGATGTCTTTGGGGAACGGTATGCGGAGGGAAAGGTTCCAGGTGGTATTTCTTCCGGATGGGAGAAACACAGTCTTTCCCTGGTCCCCGTGAAGGATGTAGCTTCGGCCCGTCTCGTGCTTCGCATAGAGGGAAAGGGGAAGATTGCCCTTGACATGGTTTCTCTTTTCCCCAGAGACACCTGGAAGGGTCGGGAAAATGGCTGGCGAAAGGATCTCGTCGAGGCCCTTTCTGACCTGCAGCCGGGGTTTCTCCGGTTTCCCGGTGGCTGTATCGTGGAGGGGAACAGTATCGCGAATGCTTACCGCTGGAAGAAGACTATCGGCGACGTGGTGGAGCGGCCGACCCAGTGGAATCTCTGGGGGTACCATCAGTCTTTCGGTTTAGGGTTTTTTGAGTACTTTCTCCTTGCTGAGGATCTTGGGGCAGAGCCTGTTCCTGTTCTTAACGCAGGGATATCGTGTCAGGTTCGAGGAGCAGAATTTGTCCCCCTTGAGGCGATGGGAGAATGGGTTCAGGATGCCCTGGATCTTGTGGAATACGCTAATGGTGGGGAGGAGACTTTCTGGGGGAGAAAGAGGATGGAAGATGGGCATCCCGAGCCTTTTGGGTTGAGGTACCTCGCCATTGGGAACGAGAACTGGGGGGAAGAGTACTTTGAGCGTTTCGCCCTTTTTCAGAAAGCGTTAAAAGCAAGATTTCCCGAAGTGCAGCTTATCCTGGCCAGTGGTACATCCCCGAATGGATTTGTGTTCCAGAGAGCCTGGGAGTGGGCCAAGAGCCATGGCGTTGATGTTGTTGATGAGCACCTGTACATGCCTCCCTCATGGTTTTTGAGTAACACCGGAAGGTACGACTCATATGACCGGAGTGGTCCAAAAGTTATGGTAGGGGAGTATGCGGCGCACACCGTGGGGCGGAGGAGTAACCTTGAGGCAGCCTTGGCTGAGGCGGCTTTTATGACTGGAATAGAGCGCAATGCCGATATTGTTGTCATGGCCTCATATGCCCCTCTTTTTGGCCGAATAGGGTGGTTGCAGTGGACACCTAATCTCATCTTTTTTGATGCCACAAGAGTCGTTAAGACGCCGAGTTACTACGTGCAACGTATGTTCAGCACCAATCTTGGGGATTGGGTACTTCCCTCTTTGCTCGAGACTCGAGACGAAGCGGGTACTCCTGAACCCATCCGTGGGTGTGTGGGTCTTGGGACATGGAAGACCCAGGCGGCCTTCGATTTCGTGCGCGTGCTTTCCCGGGATGGGATGGTGCTCTTTGAAGACGATTTTACAGGTGGGCGGCGCTGGCGGAGGTACCGGGGCATTTGGGAAATGCGAGGAGGTTTCCTGCGCCAGAGGAGTTTTGGTGAGGATTGTCGGGTATACTTTGGGGACGGAAATTTACGAGAGTATGTCTTCGAGGCCAGGGGGAAAAAGATCGGTGGGGACGAGGGTTTTCTCCTTTTCTTTGGGGTGCAAAGCGACGATACCTACTATGTCTGGAACATTGGAGGTTTTAGCAATACGGTGTCGGTGGTAGAAAAGACCGTCAATGGGGTGAAAATGACCCTGGGGGAGTGCGTTCCGGTAGCGGTGGTAAACGATCGAATCTACGATCTGCGGGTTGAGGTTTCTGGAAGGCGCATCCGTTGTTTCCTGAATGAGAAACTCCTTCACGACGTTGAGGACGCTACAGGGTATAGGCCTCTGTACCATGTAGCGAGTTACGATGCAGACACTGGAGACGTTATCCTTAAAGTGGTTAACCCCTTCGCGGAATCGAAAGAGGTTGCCGTTCGGTTTGCCGGAAACCTGGTACCCTCTGGCAGGGGAAAGGCGCTTGTCCTTTCTTCCCGGAACCCAAAGGACGAGAATAGCCTCGCTGTGCCCCAGGAAGTTCCCCTTACCGGCCTTTCTGCATCCTTTTTGTATACTTTTCCACCGTTCTCGGTCACTGTTTTGCGAATCGCGACTTCCGAAGGGAGGAAAGATTAATGAACGCGCACCTTAAAATCTGGGGAATCGAGGTAGGAACCATAAGTCCACTCATTTACGGTCATTTCATCGAGCATCTTGGTCGGTGCATTTACGGTGGTGTGTACGACGAAGATTCGCCACGTTCTGATGCTTCAGGTTTTCGACAGGATGTCCTTGAGGCGATGCGAC
>JBDIWL010000065.1:0-6571 GCA_039638315.1 Candidatus Caldatribacterium thermophilum
ACGCTCCTTGTTCCTGCTGTTTTTGCCCTCTCCCGTCTTTTTGTCCAGGACACCTATGCCCTGCTGGCCACTGCTTTGTTCGCCTTCGACTTCATGCATTTTGTCCAGGCTCGGATTGCCACAGTGGATACCTATGTGGTCTTCTTCATCCTCCTTGCGTATTTCTTCCTTTTCCGGTACTTCCTCAAGGGGAACCTCACCTCCCTTTTCCTCTCTGGCCTCTTCTTTGGCCTTGGGGCGGCAACAAAGTGGACAGCTGTCTATGCTGGGGTGGGAATGGCGGTGCTCTTTTTCCTGTACCATGGGCGGGCAATCCGGGAGGGTGTTGTGCCTTTTGCGGATTTTGCAAAACGCATCCTCCCCCTTGCCGTGGTCTTTTTCCTCCTCATTCCAGCTGTCCTCTACCTCCTCTCCTACATCCCCTATCTCCTCGTCCCCGGGTACTCCCTCCGGAGCGTTCTCCGTCTCCAGGTCTCCATGTACCGCTACCACCACGACCTTGTGGCCACGCACCCTTTTGCCTCCCCCTGGTGGGAATGGCCCATCATGGCTCGGCCCATATGGCTCTACAAAGGTGAAGGGCTTCCCAAGGGGTACATATCGAGCATCGTATCCTTTGGGAATCCAGCTCTCTGGTGGATAGGGGGCATCACGGTCCTCTTTGCCCTGGCAACCCCGGCATTCCTCAAAAGGCAAGGAGTCCTCTGGATTCTTGTCGCCTTCTTTTCCCAGTACGTTCCCTGGATGCTTGTCCCCCGGATTACCTTCATTTACCATTACTACGGATGTGTGCCCTTCCTTGCAGTGCTCCTTGGGATCTTTTTTTCCTGGCTTGAAGGGGAGAATCCTTCGGCTCGAGCGTGGAGATGGGTCCTCCTTTTTGGAGCGGTGGGCCTTTTCGTCCTCTTTTACCCTATTCTCTCCGGCATGGTGGTGAGCCGGGCTTACGTGGCGAGATTTTTGCGCTGGTTCCCAAGCTGGACGTTCTTTTCGGGAGGGGAGTAAGGTGCAGGACGTTCGGTTTTCGGTAGTTGTTCCGGTCTTCAACGAAGAGGAAGTTTTGCCAGAGACGTACCACCGCCTCACTGGGGTGATGGAAGGACTTGGGGCGCCCTATGAGATTGTCTTTGTGGACGACGGGAGTAAGGACCAAAGCCCCAGGATTCTCGACGAGCTTGCCCAGCGCGATCCGCGGGTGCGGGTGATCCACTTTTCCCGGAATTTCGGGCACCAGGCGGCGATTACCGCCGGAATGGATTACGCCCGGGGAGAAGCGGTGATTGTCATCGATGCGGACCTCCAGGATCCCCCGGAAGTCATTCCAGAGATGGTGGCCAAGTGGCAGGAGGGGTACGAGGTCGTATACGGGAAGCGGATGAAACGGGAAGGAGAAACTCTTTTCAAGCGCTTCACCGCTTCGTTTTTCTATCGCCTCCTCCGCTTCATGACCGACATCGATATCCCCCTTGATACGGGGGACTTTCGCCTTGTGGACCGGAAAGTGGTGGAGGTTATGAAGCTCCTGCGGGAGAAGAATCGCTTCATCCGGGGACTTGTGGCCTGGGTTGGCTTTCGCCAGATTGCCCTTCCGTACGTGCGGCACCGGCGCTTTGCCGGGACGACCAAGTACCCCCTGCGGAAGATGCTCAAACTTGCCTGGGATGGGATTACAGCTTTCTCGAATAAACCCCTGAAAGTGGCGGCGTACCTTGGTCTTGCTCTATCTCTTTTCAGCTTTCTCTACCTTGTGGTCATCGTGGTGACGAAGCTCCTTGGCAAAAGCACCGTTCCGGGGTGGGCATCTCTTGCAGTGATAAACCTCTTCTTTAGCGGCGTCATCCTCATTATGCTTGGCGTTATGGGCGAGTACCTGGGGAGAATATACGATGAGGCGAAGAACCGCCCCCTCTACGTTGTCGACCGGGTTGTGGAAAGGAAGGACGATGCAGGGCCTTCGTGAGGTTTCTCGCAACCTCTGGCAGCTTGGGAAATTCGGCATGGTTGGTGTTGCGAATACGCTCATCGACTTTGGGGTATTCATGCTCCTCCATGGGAAGATTGGCCTTGTGTACTCGGTGAGCCAGGTGATTTCCTACTCCTGTGGGATGACGAATAGCTACCTCTGGAACAAGTTCTGGACGTTTCAGAGCAAAAAACGGGTGAGTCTTGGCGAAGTAGTGAAATTCATCCTTGTGAACCTGGTTTCTCTGAGCGTGGCCCTGGCGCTCCTTGCCCTCTTTCGGGGAAGGAGAGCGTGGGGAGCGGCAGAAAGCAAGGCCCTGGCCACTTTGGGGTCGCTCCTTGTGAACTTTCTCGGGAATAAGTTCTGGGTGTTTCGGGAGCGATGACACAGGACGAGTTCTTCATGCGCCTGGCTCTGAGGGAGGCCGAGCGGGCTTTTGCAGAGGATGAAGTCCCTGTTGGAGCCTGTATTGTCCGGGAAGGGGCTGTTGTGGCTCTGGGACGAAACCGCAGAGAAGGAACAGACGATGTCACCGCCCATGCGGAAATTGAAGCCATTCGAAAAGCCCAGAGGGTCCTCGGGGACTGGCGCCTTGAGGGATGTACCCTTTACGTGACCCTGGAGCCCTGTCTCATGTGTGCTGGGGCGATTCTCCAGGCACGCATTGCTCGCCTCGTCTTTGGGGCTTTCGATCCTAAGGCAGGGGTTGCAGGAAGCGTCCTCAACGTGTTTTGCCCCGGTCTTTTCCCCCATACTGTTTCGGTCACGGGGGGGGTTCTTGCTGCAGAGTGTGGAGCACTTCTTCGGGAGTACTTTCGGAGGAAACGCGGGTAATTGGGAAGTGGCGGAGAGGGTGGGATTCGAACCCACGAGGCAAGCTCTCACTTGCCTACTCGATTTCGAGTCGAGCGCCTTCGTCCAGCTCGGCCACCTCTCCAGAGGATATTGTACCTAAAAAAGTGGCTCCTGACCACTCCTCTTTCGGGTATAATGGGGGAAAGGAGTGTGAAAAGGGCGTGTGCGGCATTATTGGATACGTTGGAGGGCGGAAGGCTCTCCCTGTTCTCCTTGGGGGCTTGAGGCGACTCGAGTACCGGGGATACGACTCAGCCGGCGTGGCTCTCCTTGAGAAGGATGGCATTTGTGTCGTTCGAAAGGCGGGAAAGATTGCCCTTCTTGAAGAGGAACTTGCAGGGAGAACCTTTGAGGCTTTTTGTGGCATAGGTCACACCCGCTGGGCAACCCATGGGGTTCCTGCCGACCACAATGCCCATCCCCACACGGATTGCCAAAAAACTGTGGCCCTGGTACACAATGGGATCATTGAAAACTACCGGGCCCTGCGGGAGAAACTCCTTGCTGAAGGGCACCGTTTCCTCTCCGAAACGGACAGCGAGGTGATTGCCCACCTCCTTGAGGGAAATGGACCTCCCCTGGAGCGCCTTATTCGGGTCCTTCCTCTTCTTGAGGGGTCCTACGCCCTGTGCCTTCTTTTTGCCGATGAGCCAGGGGTGCTCTATGGGGTTCGCCGTTTCAGTCCTCTCATCCTTGGCATTGGGGAAGGGGAGTACTTCCTCGCTTCGGATGTCCCGGCGTTTCTTGAGCATACGCGGCAAGCTGTGTTTCTCGAGGATGGGGAAATTGTTCGGGTGAGCCGGGATGGGTGGGAGGTTTTCTCAGAGAGAGGGGAACGGAAGGATAAGGTGGTGGTTTCTGTTCCCTGGGATCCGGTGAGCGCAGAACGCGGGGGATTCAAGCACTTCATGCTTAAGGAAATTCACGAGCAACCCCGGGTTTTTGAGGATACCATTGCTGGAAGGGTGAACCTGGCGCGGAATGCAGTGTTCTTCGAGGAACTTGAGGATTTCTCTGGAGCCTCCACCCGGGTGGTCATCGTTGCCTGTGGAACGGCCTGCCACGCCGGGATGCTTGGGAAGCTCTATCTCGAAGACCTGGTGCGTGTTCCGGTGGATGTGGAGTACGCTTCAGAGTTTCGCTACCGGGATCCCCTCATCGACGAGCGAACACTTGTCATTGCTATTTCTCAATCGGGTGAAACTGCCGATACCTTGCGGGCAGTTGAGCTTGCCCGGAAGAAAGGGGCACGGGTCCTTGCGGTGTGCAACGTCCTGGGGAGTTCCCTCACTCGCCTTGCCCACTGGACGGTGTACACGAGGGCAGGACTTGAGATTGGTGTCGCCTCAACGAAGGCCTTTCTTGCCCAGATGACGGTGCTCCTTCTCTTTGCCCTTTTCTGGGGGGCGCAGAGGGGAACGATTTCTCAAGAAACCGCTACAGAGATTCTTTCTGAGATTCCTACTATCCCTCGGAAACTCCACGCGCTCCTTGCAAAGGAAGGGGATGTCCATGCTCTGGCGAAGGAATTCTACCTCTTCAAAGACTTCCTCTACCTGGGCCGGGGATTCTACTATCCTCTTGCCCTCGAGGGAGCGCTCAAGCTCAAGGAAATCTCGTACATCCACGCAGAGGGTCTTGCCGCCGGGGAAATGAAGCACGGCCCTATTGCCCTTATTGAGCCGGATGTGGCAAGTTTTGTCCTTGTGGGCCAGGGGGAACGGAGGCTCAAGGTGCTTGGGAATATCGAGGAAATCAAGGCTCGCCGGGGGAAGGTCATCGCCCTCTGTGATGAGGGCGATACGGAGGTCTTGGGGCGAGCCGATTACACCCTGGAAATCCCAAAGACCCTCGAGGTCTTTAGTCCCATTCTTGCCATTGTGCCCCTGCAGCTTTTTGCGTACTACGTTGCCCTTGAAAAAGGGTGCGACGTGGACCAGCCGAGAAACCTTGCGAAAAGTGTCACGGTGGAGTGACATGGGCGTTGAGGATCTCTTCAAGGCTCTTTCCTGTCGGTGGCGGGTAGCCATCATCAAAATGGTGGCGGAGCAGCCGCTTTGCCAGTGCGAGATTGAGCGGGTTCTCCCTATTGATAAGACGAATCTCTCCCGTCATGTGAAGGCTCTCCGAATGGCGGGCATTATAGAGGAAAAGGTTGAGGGTCCGGCAAAGCGGATATACCTCAAGGAACCCCAGGTCCTCAAAATCCTCGCTCTTGCAGAGGCCATTTCTGGGGATACCGTACGGGTACGTGAGGAGGAGAAATCGTGAAAAAGTGGGTAATCCTTTTTGTGCTGTGTTCTGGATGCGTGGTTTTTGCCTATCTCGTTGGGTGCCGCCTTCTTACCCCTGTGGACATGAAGGCCAAAGACTTCACCCTCCCCCTCCTTGGGGGTGGTACGGTTCGGCTTTCCCAGTACCTTGGGAATCCTGTTATCCTTGTGTTCTTCACCCCTTCGTGTTCCCACTGCTGGAACGAGGCACCAGTCCTTGAGGCGATATACGAGAAATACAAAGACCAGGGACTTGTGGTCCTTGGGGTGGGGTACATTGGGGGAAGCACAGAAGAGGCCCTAAGGTACTTTGTGGAGGAAAACGGGGTCACCTACCCTGTAGCCATAGACACCCAGGAAACGAAGGTTGTCAAGCTCTACAACGTTTCCTGGGTTCCCCATAATGTCTTCTTCAATCGCCAGGGGAACATCGTTCGGGAAGAGCGGCACGAGCTCTCTGAAGCCGACCTCGAAACGTACCTTAGGGATATCCTTTAATCGATCGTTACGTACCAGTTCCCCTGCCGTTCCCAGGCGACAAGGAACTGCCCGATAGGGTAGCTGTTGTAGGCGCCGTTTGGTTTCCCGGGGTCGTGAACGTAGAGGGAAGTGGTATCCATCCCCACGGCGACCATAGCGTGTTTTGCGCTTGAAGGATTCATGTCGGCAAAAACGGCAACAAGGACTGGCTTGCCTTCCTCAAGGAGCTTGCGCAAAACCTCGAGGTTCCCCATGCCAATCCGGGATGGAATACCCCGGCTTTCAAGGTATGCCCGTATGTGGAAGACGTTCGTGTACTCACCGTTATAGCCATTTACGGGAAGACCAAAGCGGGCATGGAGCCAGTCGTTTGCCTCTTTGATATCCTCAGGTGTGGGTGTTGTCCCGTAGAAGTACGCCGCAATCATTACCGCTGAGGCCACGCCGCAGTTCCTTGTCGCCGACCAGGTTCCCGGGGGAACCTGGGGAAGGAACGGCACATCAAGGAGCACTCGCTCTGGGGACCGCTCGAGGAATTTGCCGCTTGTGCGGCTTGAAGACGGAGAGAGCCTCGTCTCAAACGAAGGAGAGGAACACCCCGCAATAAGTGTTGCAAGGAGGAGGATACCGAAAAGGGTAATGTACCCTTTGTGTCGCACGTCTTCTCACCCCTTCGGCCTCCTCTCCGAGGGAGGAAGACGCGCCAAGGGACTTGGCAGCCCAGCCGCCGTAGCGTTACCGCCTTAGGCCTGTGGCTTTGCGCCCTCCCCTTTCGGAGAGTTTGCCCTTTCATTCCCTCACTCCGGTATATCGGAAGGGGGAAGGAAAACTTTAGGGGTGTTGCAAAAAAAATTTTTGGGGTGCCTGTGGGGCTCTACTTTGAGAGGGCGAGCATCCGCTCGATAACCCGGTGGGCTCTGCGGACGACCTCCTCCGGGAGGAGGACCTCGTGGGTTTCCTCCTCAAGGGAAACGAGGACTTTCTCGAGGGTAATCTTTTT
>JBDIWL010000066.1:0-6560 GCA_039638315.1 Candidatus Caldatribacterium thermophilum
TCCGGTTTATGGCGATGACCCCAAGGAGGATGAGGCCCCAGAGCGCACTGGCCAAGTGAGAACTCAGACCAAGGAGATTGAATCCCGTAGCCACAATCTGGAGAACAACAATGGACACCACAACTCCCGGGAGACGGCCAAAGCCACCTGCCGGGTCCACACCCCCAAGGACGCAGGCAAGAACGGTGAGCAGGAGGTACGACTCTCCGTAGTCCGCCTGTGCGGCGTTGAAACGGGAAATCATGACAAGCCCTGCAATGCCTGCAAGGAAACTCGAAAGGAGGTAAGTTTTAAAGAGCACCAGAGCATTATCGACACCGGCAAAAAGCGTTGCCGTAGGATTCGAACCAAGGAGGTACACGTAAGTGCCAAAACGGGTACGGGTCAAAAGGAGGTAGAGGAAAAGGGCGCAGAGGAAAAAGACCACAAAGGGCATGGGGATGCCAAGGAGAGTACCATTACCCAGGAAAAGGAAACTCTCCGGGAAACCGGCAATGACGTAACCACGGGTGAGGACAAGGGAAACCCCCCGGATGAAAATCATGAGCCCCAGAGTGGCGATAATCGCCGGGACAGAAACCCGGGCAATGAGGAGTCCTTTGAAAACCGCAAAAAGAAGCGCCAGGGCAAGACCGAACACCATGGCAAAAAGGACAGGAAGGCCACTCCTGGTCATGCCGATAGCGGCAATGACTCCACAGAGATTCGCCGTGGCAATGATGGAGAGGTCAATGCCCCCGGTGAGCATCGGGGTCATCTGCGCCAGGGTGAGGATGCCAAGAAGGGGGAGCTGGAACGCGATGGACTGGAGACTGTCGATAGCAAGAAGCCTGCCCCTTGTGAGTACTCCAAGAAGGACAATGAGAAACGTCACCACGGCAACGAGAATAACGGATTGCATCTCACGTCTTCCCCGCGTACCCCTCATATCCGTCCTCTCCTCTTCCGCTCAAGGTTCTGCTGGTAAGCACTCAGGGCAGCGGCAAGGACAATGATGAACCCCATGATGACCTGGTGCCAGTACGCCGAGGCTTTCATGAGGATGAGGCCATTTTTGATGAAGGCGATAAAGAGCACCCCAAGAACCACCCCAAGAGGAGACCCGGCACCACCAAAGACGCTTGCCCCACCAAGGATTGCCGCTGCCAGAACGTCGAGTTCCCGACCCACAATGGCATTGGGCTGAATCATCTGGTTGAGCGCCGCATGGACAAATCCGGCAATTCCTGAGAGGAAACCGATGTAGCAGTACACGAAAAGCTGAATTCGGAAAATGTCAAATCCTGCCCGCCGGGCGGCTTCGCTATTTCCCCCAAGGGCGTAGATTTTCCGGCCTATGGGGAGGTACCGCAGGATGACCCAGGTGGCAAAGGCAATGAGGAACCACAGGATGGTGAAGATGGAAAGCCCATAGTCCACACCTTTCTCAGAAATCAGGGTGAGTACTTTCAGACGGGCAAAGTCCCGAAAGGGACCAGGAAAGCCGTAAATCCACTTGCCTTTGCTCACCACCATGAGGAAGCCATAGAAAACGTTGAGGCTGGAAATCGTGATAATCACCGGGTGCACCCGCGTCCGGTTGACGAGAAAGGCGTTAAACGCCCCGAGAGCGATGCCAATCGGTATGGGAATGAGGAAAGCAAGGAGAACGCTTTCCACCATGTACTTCGTGATAATGACCCCCATGATGTACTGGGCAACGGTGGCAACAGCGGTGAAAGAGACGTCAATGCCCCCGGAGATAAGGACAACGAGCTCTCCCAGGGCAACGATACCAAGGAAAGAGTTATTCCGCAGGACATCAAAGAGGTTCTCAGCAGTCAGGAACTTGGGGTTGAGGAGGAAAAGGACTACCGAGAGAACGATAAGGACACCCACAAGGTAGACTTCCGTTTTCCCAGTGATACGCTGCAACAAGGCAAATCGCTCCTATCCCACGATTTCCTTTCGAAGAGCCTCTTCTGTCACAGCAGAGGGGACGTACTCCCGGATAATGCGACCCTCTTTCATGACGAGAATCCGGTGGCACACCTGGAGCACTTCATGCTCCTCGTCGGAAATGAGGAGGATGCCGACACCCCGGTCGCGGGCAAGGGTAAGAATCATCTCGTAGATGCTCTCCTTGGCTGCCACGTCCACTCCATGGGTTGGAGTATCGAGGATGAGAATTCGCGGAGCGGTGAGAATCCACCGGGAGAGGACCACCTTTTGCTGGTTCCCCCCAGAGAGTGAGCGCACCGGTGCATCCACAGCAGGAGCCTTAATCCCAAAATCTGCAACAGCCTTCTCCGCCACGGAGAACTTCCTTGCAGGATGCAGGAAACCCAGACGCTCCACAAGGGTATCAAGAATCGTCACGACGATGTTGTCCGCCACCGGCTGGTCAAGGACAAGCCCCTGGAGGAGCCGGTTTTCCGGAACGTAGCCGATACCGTGCCGGATGGCGTCCCGGTTTGAGCGGAACCGCACCTCCCGACCATCGAGGAAAATCTTCCCCGAATCCGGAGGGTTGAGACCAAAAAGGGTTAAGGCAACCTCTGTCCTCCCAGAACCCCGGGGACCGATGAGGCCAAGAATCTCCCCCTCGTGGAGGCTGAAACTCACATCCACGTACTCACCTCGCCGGGTAAGGTGTTCAACACGGAGGATTTCCCTCCTCGTGTCAAGGGGAACGGTGCGGGACTGGGTGGCAATTTCCTTTCCGGTCATGAGGAAAGAGAGCCGGGCTTTAGTGAGCTCTTCCTTCGGGAACGTGCCGACCTTTACCCCATCCCGAAGGACGGTCACCCGATCGCTGATTTCAAGAACCTCATCAAGCCGGTGACTGATGAAGACGAAGGCAATGCCACGGGATTTGAGCTCCCGGATGAAGCCAAAAAGGCGCTGCACTTCCCGAAAGGTCAAAGAGGCGGTGGGCTCATCAAGAATGATGAGCTTTGCCTCGCTGGCTATTGCCCGGCATATGGCAACAAGCTGCTGGTCAGCAAAAGGAAGCCTTCCCACTGTGGCCCGTGGGTCGAGGTCCACACCAATTCGGTTGAGGACCTCCCCTGCCCGGTGCTCCATATCCTGCCAGGAGACAAATCGCCGGTTCCTTTCGATGTACTCATGGGCAAAAATGTTCTCCGCCACCGAGAGGTTCGGGAAAAGGGAAAGGTCCTGGTGTACCACGTGAATCCCAAGGTGGAAGGCAAGGTACGGGGTGAGACGAGGAATGCGCTTCCCTTCGACCACAATCTCTGCTCCTGGATCGGGCTGGACGACTCCTGTGGCGATTTTCACAAGGGTGCTCTTTCCAGAGCCATTTTCCCCCACAAGGCCGTGGACTTCCCCGCGGAGCACAGTGAAATCCACATCCCGGAGAGCCAGAACACCACCATATCGCTTGGTCACGTGGGAAAGGGAAAGGACTTCGGTCACGGATGTCACCTCAAAAAGAAGCGCCGGGCGCGTGCCCGGCGCCTGCACCTTCAGAATCCGAGGGACTCTGCAGTTTCTGCATCAGGCATGATTTTAATCTGGTTCACACTGATGACTTTGCCCTCGACCTTGATGGGTCCAAGGCCTGGAATCTCCATGCCCTCTTTGATTTCCACACCGTCAAGAATTTGCTTGGCGATGTAGACCATGGCGTATCCAGCATCCTTGGGGTCCCAGAGCTGTGCCCAGTCCACCGCACCGGTCCTGAGGTACGGAGCAACAGTGGACGGAATGGCGCTCCCCACAACGATAATCTTATCCTCCATGCCCTTTTCAGCGACCGCCTGGGCAGCACCGATTGGTCCAAGGCTTCCCCAACCGATGACAGCCTTCAGCTGATCGCCATAAGTGGTGATAAGGTCAAGGACTGCTGCCCGGGAATCCTCAACGGACTCAGCAGTGGGGAGACGGGAGGTGAGTTCCTTCAGGAATGGGTACTTCTCTTTTGCGTACTCAAGGGCAACATCAGCCCAGAAGTTGTGGAGGGGTACGGTGAGGCTACCAACGAGCATGACAAAGCCGGCAGGATTCTCAGGGGTGTACTTATCCAGTTCTCCGGCTTCCTTCAGTTTCTCCACGATGGCATCGATGGGCTGCTGACCGTACTTCACGCTGTCAATGGTCTCCACGTCCCAGTCGATTGCTTCGGTCTCAAAGGGCGATTCATGGGTAATAACAACGATACCTTTCTCCCGTGCCTTGTTGAAAACCGGAGCAAGAGCTTTGGCGTCATTAGGCACGACGCAAATTGCGTTCACCCCTCGGGTCACAAGGTCCTCCACCATCTGGACCTGCGGTGCTGGGTCAGCAGTTGCTGGACCAATGAGGTAGGCATTCACACCGAGTTCTTTGGCTGCCTGCTCCACACCCTCGGCCATGCGGTTGAACCAGGGGATTCCGGCAATCTTCACGACCACCGCAATCTCATACGGCTTCTCCGCAAAGGCCACCGAACCCAACACAAGGACCGCAACAAGAAGCATACCGAGTACTGCGAAACGCTTCATGAACCATCACCTCCTTTTTACATTGTAACAAAAAAGCCGGAAAATGGAAGATTGCCTCCCTGTCTTTTCCGTTGACTTCACCTATGCATTCAGTTACAATGGAAACCACAAAATTAGACGTCTAAGGAGCGAAGGCATCGATGCAGCGGAGAAACCTCACAGATTTCACCCAGGGGAGCATCCCCCGGCACCTCATTGTTTTCTCCATTCCCATGCTCGTTGGGAACCTTCTCCAGACTCTCTACAACACGGTGGACAGTATCTGGGTCGGCCGGTTCCTTGGCCCTGAAGCGCTTGCCGCGGTCTCGGTGAGCTTCCCCATTGTCTTTCTCCTTGTGGCTTTCACCACTGGCCTCAGCATGGCCGCAAGTGTCATGGTGGCCCAGTACTTTGGGGCAAAGGAAGAGGATGAGGTGAAGCGCACTGCCACAGCCTCAACGGTCCTCCTCACCCTCCTTGGCACCGGCCTCATGGTCGTGGGGCTTCTTTTCCACAGGGGTCTCCTTGCGCTCATCCGTACACCTTCTGGAATCATGGAATTCGCCACGTCGTACCTTTTCTTTTTCCTCCTCGGCCTTCCCTTCATGTTCCTCTACAACAATATCGGGAGCATCCTGCGGGGCGTTGGGGATTCGAAAACTCCACTCCTCCTTCTGGTGTACGCTACAATCCTCAACATCATTCTCGATCCTCTCCTCATCCTCGGTGTGCCACCCTTTCCCCGTCTTGGGGTTGCCGGAGCCGCTATTGCCACAACGGTGAGCCAGGCCGTTTCTGCCATCTGGGGGGCAATCATCCTCAAGAAGGGAGAATTCTTCGTCTTCGAGCGGTCGTATCTTCTTCCCTGTGCCTCCTTTGTGCGGACGCTCTTCCGCCTTGGACTCCCAGCAGGAGCGCAACAGACCATCGTATCCCTGGGGCACCTTGCGGTGATGGCCATCGTTAATGGTTTCGGGAAAACGGTGGTTGCTGCTTTCGGAGCCGCTACCCGGGTGGACCAGTTCTCCTTTCTTCCCGCTTTGAGTTTCAGCATCGCCATATCCTCTCTTGCTGGACAGAATGTGGGGGCACAGAACTTCACCCGGGCACGGGAAGTTGCCCGCTGGGGGGCCATTGTCGCCGGGAGCTTTGCACTCCCCATTTCGATTGTCGTCTTCGTCTTCGCCCCTCAACTCATCCGTATTTTCACCACCGATCCTGAAGTCGTCCGCATCGGCATAGAGTACCTGCGCATCGTGAGCCTCTCCTATGTCCCCTTCGCCTTGATGTTCGCTTACAACGGATTCCTCCGGGGGGCAGGGGATACTTTCCAGACCATGGTGAACACCCTTTTGACCCTCTGGCTTGTGCGGATTCCGGTAGCCAAACTCCTCTCCCTCACGTCCCTCGCCGAGCGGGGCATCTGGGTGAGCTTCGTCATCGGACCCGTAGCGGGGTACCTCATTGCGTACGTCTACTACCTGGGTGGCAAGTGGGAGGAGAAAGCCCTCATCCGGAAAGACGGAGGATTCTTTCAAGAAGCGGCATGTTGAGGTGCTCCACGAGGAAATCGGCAAGGCGGTCGAGTTCCCGGTCCACGAACTCCCGCCAGGATATGCCTCTCCCCGGGCGCGGTGGAAGGCTCCGGAGTTTTCGAAGGTAGTTCAAAAAGGCCCGGCGGAACTCCCCCTCATCGAAGAGGCCATGGAGGTAGGTCCCGAAAATGCGTCCATTCCGTACAGCACCCTCAGGACGTCCATCGGAGAGGACAAAAAAGGGAGGACATGGTGCGGTGAGAAAGCTCTTTCCGTGGTGGATTTCGTAGCCTTCAACCCCTGTTCCAAAAAGCGGAGCATGCCCACAAACCCGAGAGAGTACCTTGTCTTTCCCGAATTCGGTGACCACAGGAAGAAGGCCAAAGCCCTCTCGTTCCCCTCCCCCCTCTACACCGTGTGGATCGAGGAGCCGTTCCCCAAGCATCTGGAATCCCCCACACACCCCAAGGAGAACCCCACCCCTTTGCAGGAAATCCCGAAGCCTTGCCCCAAGAGACGCCTCCTGGGCAAGGGCAAGGTCACGGAACGTATTCTTGGT
>JBDIWL010000067.1:0-6542 GCA_039638315.1 Candidatus Caldatribacterium thermophilum
TGCCACTTTACGTCATTTTCTCGCGCCTGCGACTCATCAACACCTGGTGGGCGCTCATCCTTGCACACCTTGTCATTACCGTCCCCTTCAGTACCTGGATTCTCATCACTTTTTTCAACGAGATTCCGAGGGAACTCGATGAGGCTGCCTTTGTCGATGGGGCAGGGGTGGGTCAGTGCTTTTTCGCGGTCATTCTCCCCCTTGCCGCTCCAGGACTTGCTGCGGTGGCTACGCTCTCCTTCATTCAGAGCTGGGGTGAGTTCCTTTTGAGCCTTGTCCTCACCACGGGTAAAGAGGCGCAGACCCTACCCCTCTACCTTGGGCGTTTCATCACCGGCTGGCGTATCGCCTGGGGACCCCTTGCAGCGGCGGGCATTGTCACCATGCTCCCGGTGGTTGTCTTTTCCCTCCTTGCCCAGCGGTACCTGGTGCGTGGTCTCACCTTTGGTGCGGTGAAAGGATGAAAGGAGGAGATTACAGTGACACCGCGAGAACGGGTTTGCAAAGCCCTCGCCCACGAGGAACCAGATAAGCTCCCTCTGGACCTTGGGGCAACGCTTGTCAGTGGCATCCACGTTTCAAGTCTCCACAAGCTCAAGGTTGCCCTGGGACTCATTCGTCCTGAGGACCCGGTGAAGGTCATCGATCCTTTCCAGATGCTTGGGGAAGTGGATGATGAACTCCGGAAAGTCCTTGGTATTGACACCATTCCCCTCATGTCCCGGGAGAACTTCTTTGGTTTCCGAAACGAGAACTGGAAGCCCTGGAGGTTCTTTGACGGAACACCTCTTCTTGTACCGGAGAAGTTCAATACCACCCCGGATGCGGAGGGGAACATCTACCAGTACCCTAAAGGAGACACGTCCTGTGCTCCCTGCGCCAAAATGCCGAAGGGGGGATTTTACCACGATGCCCTCATCCGGCAAAAACCTATTGATGAGCGGAACCTCAGGGTGGAGGACCAGATTGAGGAGTACACCCTCCTTACCGATGAGGACCTTCGTTACTTTGAGGAGGAGGCAAAAAGACTCTACGAGGAGACCGATTATGCCATTGTCTTTTCCGGAGTCCCTGGAACCAATCTCGGAGATATTGCCTTTGTTCCTGGGCTCTCCCTCAAAGACCCCAAGGGCATTCGGGATGTGGAAGAGTGGTACGTGTCTTTGGTGACCCGTCAGTCTTTCCTCCAGGAAGTTTTTGCCCGGATGACCGAGATAGGCTTGAAGAACCTTGAGATGTTCCACCAGGCGGTGGGTGAACGCATCCAGGTCATCGTCATTTCTGGGACCGACTTTGGTTCGCAAACGGGTCCATTCATTGCTCCAGAGCTTTACCGGAAACTCTTTAAGCCTTTCCATACGAGAATCAATGCCTGGGTCCATGAGCACACAGGCTGGAAAACCTTTATCCATACCTGTGGCTCGGTTTACGAGCTCCTTCCAGACCTTAAAGAAGCGGGATTTGACATTCTCAATCCGGTGCAGATTTCTGCTGCCTCCATGGACCCGGAAAGGCTCAAGAGGGAATTTGGGGACCACTTCACCTTCTGGGGTGGGGGTGTGAATACGCAGAGAACCTTACCCTTCGGGACACCGGAGGAGGTTCGGGAAGAGGTCCGAAGACTCATTGAGATTTTCAAAAGAGGCGGGGGCTTCGTTTTTGCCACGGTGCACAATATCCAGGCGAATATCCCGGTGGAGAATCTCCTCGCCCTCTTTGAAACGGTCAACGAGTACCGGTAGACGCTGCCCTGGCCTTGAGTTCCTCAGGGGAAATACCAAGGATGGCTGCTGCTTTTTCGTAATCAAAGCCTGTGTACTCAAGGACCTGGGCGATGTACTCTTCTTCCACTTCTTTGAGGGTTTTCCACCGGTGCTCCTCGGGGGCCTCGAAAATCTTGAGGTCGTCGACACCGATAATGTCGTCCTGGGTGAGGATAATCGCCCGTTCAAGGACGTTATCGAGTTCCCGGATGTTCCCTGGCCAGTGGTACTTGCGGAGTACCCGCATCGCCTGAGGGGAAATGCCCCGGATTTTTTTGTGGAGCTTGCGGCAGTGCCGGGCGATGAGGTAGTCGCAAAGGAGTGGCAGGTCCTCCTTTCGCTCCCTGAGTGGTGGGAGGTATATGGGAATCACGTTGAGGCGGTAGTAGAGGTCCTCTCGAAAGGTCCCCTCCCGAACGGCGCGTTTCAAATCCCGGTTCGTTGCTGCAATAACCCGTACATCCACCGTAATGGGTGTTGTTCCACCAACCCGCTCAAAGGTTCGCTCCTGGAGAACCCGCAAGAGCTTCACCTGCATGGCGGGACTCATTTCCCCGATTTCGTCGAGAAAAATCGTCCCCCCATCGGCGAGCTCAAACTTCCCTGGCTTCCTTGTGTACGCACCAGTGAATGCTCCCTTTTCATGGCCAAAGAGCTCGCTCTCCAAGAGGGTCTCGGCAATGGCGCCGCAGTTCACAACCACAAAGGGGCGGTCTTTGCGGTTGCTCTGGTAGTGGATGGAGCGGGCAAGGAGTTCTTTACCCGTGCCACTTTCACCGCAGATGAGGACCGTTGCGTCGGTTTTGGCTACAAGTTGCGCGATGCGCATGACCTCCTTCATTTTCGGGGACTCACCGATGACACCTTCAAAGTGGAACTCTTCCTGGAGCTCGGAAAGGAGGTACTCCTTCTCCCGGCGGAGTTGCTCGACTTCCAGAGCCCGGGCCACAGCATTGCGGAGCTCCTCAATCTTGAAGGGCTTGGTGATGAAATCGTATGCGCCGATTTTCAGAGCCTCCACGGCGTTGTCAACGCTTCCATAGGCGGTGATGACGATGACCGGAACGTTTGGATCTTCCTTTTTCATCTCCTGGAGGACCTGGAGGCCGTGCATTTCAGGCATACGCAGGTCAAGGAGCACAAGGTCGAAATCGCGGGAGCGAAATTTTTCAAGAGCCTCTTTCCCCGTGTGGGCAACCTCAACAAGCATCCCGTCAGCCCGGAGCATTTCTTCAAGCATCTCAGCCATGAGCGGTTCGTCGTCGGCAACCAGGACCCGGAACACTGGCATACTCTCGCCCCCTGTTTTATATAACCACCCTGGAGGGAGAAATGCAAGGGGAAAAATATGGTACAATCCTTCAAGAAGCTTCTGGAGGTGAGGGAGGGCATGGAGTACTTCCTTGGAATTGATGTGGGCACGACTGGGTGCAAGGTTGTCCTTATCGATGCAGAGGGAGAGCTCAAGGGAAAGAGTGTTGCCGAGTATCCCCTGTATACCCCTCGCCCAAACTGGGCAGAACAAAACCCGGAGGACTGGTGGCAGGGAACCCTGCAAGCGCTTAAAAAGGTCTTTGAGGTTTCCGGGGTGAACCCCAAGGACGTTTCGGGTGTCGGCCTCACCGGGCAGATGCACGGGTCGGTCTTCCTCGATGCGAAAGGTGAAGTCCTGCGTCCGGCAATTCTCTGGTGCGATCAACGCACGGCCCGAGAATGCCAGGAAATCACGGAAAGAGTGGGGTTTGAACGCATCATGCAGATCAACTGCAACCCTGTTCTTCCTGGGTTCACCGCCCCGAAAATCCTCTGGGTGAAGAATAACGAGCCTGAGGTATATGCGAAAATCGCCAAGGTCCTTCTCCCGAAGGACTATGTCCGTTTCCGCCTTTCCGGGGAGTTCGCTACCGATGTGTCTGATGCTTCGGGAACCTCGCTTTTTGATGTTCCAAGGAGAACGTGGTCTCGGGAACTCATCGAGGCTCTCGACTTTTCTCCCTCCTGGTTTCCCCCCTCCTTTGAGTCTCCGGAAGTTACCGGGCGTGTACGGAAGGATATCGCCAGTGCCCTGGGTATGCGGGATGACGTCATCGTTGTTGCCGGGGGTGGAGATAACGCCGCGGGAGCCATCGGAACAGGTATTGTGAAGCCGGGCCTTGTTTCTGCAAGCCTTGGGACTTCAGGAGTGGTCTTTGCCTTTAGCGACGAGGTTCGGGTTGACCCCAAGGGGCGGGTGCACACCTTCTGCCATGCGGTGCCAGGGAAGTGGCACGTCATGGGAGTCATGCTCTCCGCTGGGGGGTCACTACGCTGGTTCCGGGATGTTCTGGGTCTTGAGGAGAAGAACCTGGCGCTTCTTCTTGAAAAGGACGCCTATGAACTTTTGAGCGAAGAAGCGGAAAAATCCGTTCCTGGGGCAGAAGGACTCCTCTTTCTCCCCTATCTCACCGGAGAGCGGACACCCCATGCGGACCCCTTTGCGCGGGGGGTTTTCTTTGGCCTTACCCTGAAGCACCGGAAGAACGACCTCGTGCGGGCAGTTATGGAAGGTGTGACCTTTGGCATGCGGGATTCCTTTGAAATCATTAAAGAGATGGGCATCCCCATTGAAGAAGTCCGAGCCATAGGTGGAGGAGCCCGGAGCCCACTCTGGCGGAAGATTCAGGCGGCAGTGTACCAGGTACCGCTTTTTGGTGTCAAGGTGGATGAGGGACCGGCCTTTGGGGCAGCGCTTCTTGCTGCAGTCGGAAAGGGCGCTTTCCGGAATGTTGAAGAGGCCTGCGCAAAGGCTGTGGCCGTAACCGAAAAGGTCCTTCCCGACAGCGACCTTGTGGCGCAGTACGAGCGACTCTACCGTATCTGGCGGGACCTCTATCCGGCACTTGCACCCTTTTACCGGAGAATTGCTGAGTGAGGTGAGAAGCTTGGTCTCCCTTGACAAGAAAGCCATATGCCTTGGTGAGCTCCTCATCGATTTTGTTTCTACGGTAAGTGGCGTTGCTCTAAAGGACGCGCCAGGTTTTGAAAAGGCTCCAGGGGGAGCACCGGCAAATGTTGCTGTGGGACTGGCAAGGCTTGGGATTGAAACGTACTTCATCGGGAAAGTGGGCAAGGACGCCTTTGGGGAGTTCTTGCGGGAAACCCTTGCCCGGAACGGAGTGAACACGAAATTCCTCACCATGACCGAGAAAGCCAAAACCACCCTGGCTTTTGTCTCCCTCACGAAAGAGGGGGAACGGGATTTCGTCTTCTACCGGGACCCCGGGGCGGATACGCTCCTTGACCAGGGCGACATCGATGAGGAGTGTTTCCGGGGAAGCGGGGTATTCCATTTTGGGTCCATCACCATGACCCATGAGCCTTCATGCAGCGCAACCCTTAAGGCTCTGAACCTGGCGCGGAAGTACGGGTACCTCATCTCTTTCGACCCGAATCTGCGATTGCAGCTCTGGAAAGACCCGGAAGAGGCCCGTTTCCGGATGCGCCAGGGTGTTGAGGGAACCCATGTCCTCAAGGTCAACGAAGAGGAAGCGCGTTTCATCGCAGGGAGTGGTGACCTTGAAGAGGCCCTGAACTTCCTGCGAGAGCGGTACCACGTTCCACTTATTGCGGTGACTCTTGGGAAGAGGGGGTGCCTCATTCTCTGCGGGAAAGAGCGCCTTGAGGTCCCCGGGTTCTCTGTGGCGACGGTGGATACCACCGGAGCAGGGGATGGCTTCGTGGCTGGGCTTTTGAGTTCGCTCTACATGTTCTGGGGGGATATCCGGGATGGCAAGGAGATTCCAAGAGACGTCCTCTACCATGCGGCCCGCCGGGCGAATGCCGTCGGTGCGTTGACTACAACGAAAAAAGGTGCCATCCCTGCTTTGCCGACTCAGGAAGAAGTTGAGGTTTTCCTTGAGGGGCAGGTTGCGTGATTTTCGTTGTCTGCGCGAATCCGGCACTTGACAGGTTGCTTGTCCTTGATGAGGTTGTCCTTGATGAGGTGCACCGGGCCCGGGAAGTCACGGTGACCGCAGGGGGCAAAGGTGTCAACGTGGCCCGGGCGATACATACCTTGGGCGGGGAGGCAAAGCTCCTCCTTTTCCTTGGGGGAAAGGTGGGGAGTATTGTTGAGGAGTGCCTCAAGGAGGAGGGCCTTGAGTACCTTGTGTTCCCTGCAGAAGGCGAAACCCGAATCACCACCGTGCTCCACGAAGAAGCAACGAAGCGTCACACCGTGATTAACGAACCGGGACCCCTTGTCCCTCTGAAAGTGGCTCTTTCGCTCCTTGAGTACCTTGAGCACCACCTCAAGGAGGGGGATTACCTCATTCTCTCCGGGTCCCTTTCCCGGGGCATGCGCCTGGACTGGTATGCAGAGTGCGCAAAGAGAGTACAGGCAAAGGGGGTGAGGGTGGTCGTTGACACCTCAGGAGAACCTCTCCGGAGAGCTTTGCAAATGCCCCTCTTTATGGTAAAACCAAATGTGAGGGAGGCAGAGGAGGTCCTCGGTTTCCCCATTCGGTCTTTCGAGGATAAGCTCAAGGCCGTGGCGCTTTTGGCCGAGCGGGGCGTGGAGTGTGTGGTGCTCTCTGATGGTCCCCGGGGGATTGTTGCGGAGTACGAGGGGAAGCAGTGGCATGTCCACCTTGTGGAAGCTTTCCACGGTACGTATTTCATCGGCTCAGGGGATACCCTTGTTGGCGCTTTAGTCCTTCGCCTTGCTCAGGGAGCTCCCTTTGAGGAGGCTCTCCGTTTTGGGACAGCCTGTGGCCTGGCAAATACTTTTGTGAGGGGTGC
>JBDIWL010000068.1:0-6501 GCA_039638315.1 Candidatus Caldatribacterium thermophilum
TGCAAAAGGAAGAGTACATCACCGTGTACCGGTCACCTTTCTCTGTGAAACTTGCCCGTCTCTCTCCTGGACGACCCTTTTACGCCCTTTTGAGGAGCAAGCTTTCCTGGGGTATGGATATCCGTAAGCGGGTAGAGTGGAGATGTTGAGAACCTTAGTCATTCGTGACTTTATCCTTGTGGAGTACCAGGAGATCGCCTTTGCTCCAGGATTCAATGTAATCACAGGAGAAACCGGTACGGGGAAATCGCTTCTTGTAAATGCCCTTTCACTTCTTCTTGGTGTACGTGGAAGGGAGGAATGGATTCGTCCGGGGAGCTCGCGAGCGATTGTGGAAGGGTGCTTCTCCCTTGAAGGTGCTCGTGTAACGAGGCAGAAAATCGAAGAACTTGGTATTCCTCTTGAAGCTGGAGATTGCGTGGTCCTCTCGCGAGAGCTTATCCAGGGAGGAAGAGGCCGGGCCCGGATTAATGGAAGGCCTGTTCCCCTTAACGTCCTTCGAGATGTTGCTACAAGTCTTGTGGATATTTGTGGACAGAGGGAACACACCTCTTTTTTCACCTCCTCGAGTATTCTTTGTGTTCTTGACCTTTTCCTTTCGGAGGAGGGTAAGAGGATTAAGGAGCAGTATAGGTCTTGCCTTGAGGAGAAAAAGAGACTCGAAGAGGAACTTGGTGCACTTGATCGGGGACAGGAAAAGGAACTCGAGGAACTTAAGGAAATTCTTGAGGAAACAGGCCGCTTAGGTCTTACCCCAGAGAGAATTCTTGCCGTAGAGGAGGAATTCGGGAGAATATCCCAGGCCCAGAAATACCTTGAAGCTGTGCGAGCCTTTGTGGAAATTGTTGCAGGGCATGAAGGAATCCTCAAGAAGCTCTCCCACCTTCGTGCCCTCTTTCGGGACCTTTTGGCGGATGTCCAAGAAATTCTTGGGCAGGTGGAAATCGAACTCGAAGAAGCCTTGCACCTTGTACAGGCGGTGGAGAGGAGTCTTTTGCTTTCTCCAGAAGAGATAGAGGCTATAGAGCAGGTTGTTGCTGAAGTTGAGCGTCTCAAAAGGAAGTATCGCTTTTTCACAACTTCTGACTTTGTAGCTTTTCTGGAAACTGTTGCGACGAGAAAAAGGGTTCTTGAAGAAGAAATTCTCCTGAAAGAGAGACTGCGGGAGCGCCTTGAGCGTCAAACAAGAGAGCTCTTTCTCCTTGGGGGAGAACTCTCTGCCGAGAGGCGTCGGGCTTTCGAGGTCCTGCGAACGCAACTTTTGGAAGAACTGAAAAGCCTTGCGTTGCCAAATGCGATGGTAGAACTCCTTTTCCAGAAGAAAGAATGTCCCGATTCGGAAGGAATCGATGATGTAGAACTCTGTATTTCCTTAAACCCCGGGACACGCGCCCTTCCGGTTCTTGCTGTGGCCTCGGGAGGAGAGCTTTCTCGCATTGTCCTTGCCTTGAAGAGTATCGCCTCTTCTCTGTGGGGAACGCCAGTGCTTGTGTTTGATGAGATTGACCAGGGTGTTGGGGGTGTTACAGCTCTTGGGGTCGGGGACAAACTCAAGAAACTTGCAAGGACGCATCAGGTACTCTGTATTACGCATCTCCCACAGATTGCAAGTTTTGCCGATTACCACCTTAAGGTAGAGAAGTTTTACACCCCGGAACGAGTGTGGGTGGAGGTGACACCTCTGACATCGCGGGAAGCTCGTCTCCAGGAAATTGCTCGCATGATGGGAGACGAGGAGAGGGAAACTCCAACCCTCGAGTATGCTGAAATGCTCATAAGGAAGGCCCAAGGTGGAACTTCTGAGGTCAAGTAGGATTCTTGAAGAAACTCTGGCAACAAGTGACGTTTTTGTTTTTTGCGGCCCGGGAGGCACGGGAAAGAGTGAAATGGCTGTGAATTTTTCCGCCCTTCTGGGGAAAAGGGGTATTCCTTGTGCTCTCATAGACCTTGACTTTTCGAAAGGAGATTTCACTTTGCGAAGCTTGCGACTTCGCGTTCCTGGTCTCCTTTTCCCCCAGAAGGAGAGAACGCCCTATACTGAAACACCTCTCTTTACTCGGGAACTCATCGCCCTTTTCCTCCAGGAACAGGAAGGATTGCGTCTCGTTTTGGATCTTGGAAGGGATGAGAAAGGTTTGCGTCTTTTTCGGAGCTTGCGACCTTTTTGGGAAAAGAGGAGTATGCATGTGGCACTCGTAGTGAATTTTGCACGACCTTTCTTTGAGGATGTGCCAAGCTACGTGCATTTTGTAGAGGACATGAAAAGGCGTTACGATATCCCCTTTGCTTCTCTTGTTGCCAACACGCACCTCATGAAGGAAACCGATGTGGATCTCCTTAAAGAGGGATGGGAGAGGGCGAAATCCCTTAAGGAAGCCCTTGGTCTTCCAATTCTCTTTGCAAGCCTCTGGGAAGAAAAGAAAGATTACTATCGACTTTTGGATTGGCGGGAGAGCGCGGTTTTTGCTATTTCTCGCTTCCTCGCGTCCCCGTGGGAGGAGGAGTAACTTTGGCCCGGGCAAAGGTAGTCATCAACCGTGAGTTTTGTAAAGGTTGTACTCTTTGTACGTATGTGTGCCCAAGAGGGATTCTTGGGGTTTCCCGTGATTTCAATTCCCGTGGGTACTATCCGGTAGCCGTGCAGGATATGGAAAAGTGTACTGGTTGCGGGTTCTGTGCCCAGGTCTGCCCAGACGTGGCTATTGCTGTGTACAGGGAGTGATTGTTCCATGGAAAAGATTCTTATGCGAGGAAATGAAGCAGTAGCGGAGGCGGCGGTTCGGGCAGGATGCCGTCTGTACTTTGGGTACCCCATAACTCCACAGAATGAAATTAGTGAATACCTTTCGTTTCGCCTCCCGCAGGTTGGGGGGGTGTTTTTGCAAGCCGAAAGCGAGGTTGCGGCAATCCATATGGTCTACGGTGCAGCCTCTACAGGCGCGAGGGTCATGACATCTTCTTCGGGTCCCGGTATTAGTCTTATGCAGGAGGGCTTGTCGTGCCTTGCCGCTGCCGAGCTTCCCTGTGTTGTGGTGAATATGAGTCGAGGGGGACCTGGAGTTGGGAATATTCAGCCAGCGCAAAGCGATTACTTTCAGGCAGTCAAAGGGGGCGGTCATGGCGATTACCGGCTTATCGTTCTTGCTCCATCTACGGTTCAGGAACTTGTGGATTTGACGTACCGAGCGTTTTACCTCGCTGATAAGTATCGTAATCCTGTAGAAATTTTGGGGGACGGCATGCTTGGACAGATGATGGAACCCGTTGTTTTCAGGGATCCTGAGTTTCCTCCTCTCCCCCCGAAGGACTGGGCTATACGGGGAAAGGGAAATGGTCCTCGAAAATGGATTGTGTGCCTCGATCTTGATCCAAAAGGCCTTGAAGAGTTGAACCTTAAGCTTTGGGAAAAGTATCGCAGGCTTGAAGAGGAAGACGTTGACTATGCAACTTTTGGGTGCCCTGAACCTGAGATCCTCCTTGTGGGTTTCGGAACGGTTGGACGTATTTTGCGGAGTGTTGTTCGAGAAGGAGAGAAAGAAGGCCTTAAGCTTGCACTGTTTCGACCCATAACGCTCTTTCCCTTTCCTAAGAAAGCACTTCGAGAGCACGCACGCAGAGCACGGGCGGTCCTCGTGGTGGAGATGAATCTTGGCCAAATGCTTGAAGATGTGGAGCTTGCTGTGCAGGGGGAGGTTCCGGTGTTCTTTCTGGGACACACCGGTGGTGTTATTCCCACGGTTGGGGAAATCCTGGAATACATTCATCGCCTCCTGGTGAAGGAGGTGCGAGCATGAAAGTCGTTTTTGAGCGCCCCAAGACGCTTCTTGAGAAGCCCTTTACGTACTGTCCTGGATGCCATCATGGGCTTGCACAGCGCCTTATTGCTGAGGTCATCGATGAACTCAACATAGCCGATCGTACCATTGGGGTGGGACCGATAGGCTGCTCGGTATACATTTACGAATTTATTGATGTGGATTTCGTTGTAGGAGCTCACGGACGAGCTCCTGCCATTGCCACAGGAATCAAGAGAGCCCTTCCTGATCGTGTGGTTTTTTCGTACCAGGGTGATGGCGACATTGCAGCTATCGGAACTTCAGAGATTATTCACGTTGCTAATCGTGGAGAGTGTATCACCGCCTTTTTTGTGAATAACGCTGTTTTTGGAATGACTGGTGGACAGATGGCTCCTACGACGCTTGTGGGGCAGAGAACGAAAACCACGCCTTTCGGGAGAAAGCCGGACATGCACGGCTTCCCCTTTCGTCTTGGAGAGTGCCTAAGTGTTGCCGAAGGGAGTGCATACATCGCTCGGGTAGCGCTTACCCGTCCACAATTTGTTCGTCAAGCCAAAGAGTGTATTCGAAAGGCATTTATGACGCAAATAGAACGAAAGGGATTCGCCCTTGTGGAGATTCTCTCTCCATGCCCAACGAACTGGGGGATGAGCCCAAAGGAAGCGGTAGACTGGCTTGAACAGCATATGATTCCGCATTTCCCCTTAGGGGAGCTCAAAGTAAAGGAGCGCCTGTTCCATGAAACATCATGAAATTCTCATTGCCGGTTTCGGGGGGCAAGGCATCCTCTTTCTTGGGAGAACTCTTGCCCTTGCAGGAATGCTCGAAGGGTATGAGGTAAGCTGGTACCCGTCTTACGGTCCAGAGATGCGGGGGGGAACGGCTAATTGTACAGTCATCATATCAGAGGAGGAAATCGGTGCCACCATTTCTGACCATCCCGATATTTGCATCGTCATGAACGAGCCTTCCCTCCACCGTTTTGCTCCGTGTGTCCGCCCGAAAGGTCTTCTTGTGGTGAATACCTCGCTTGTTCGGACTCGTTGCTCCCGTGAAGACCTCGAGGTACTTTCTGTTCCAGCGAACGATTTGGCCAAGGTTTATCTCAATGGAGCAGAAGTCACAAACACTATCGTCCTTGGGGCTCTTCTTGCACATTATCCGATAGTGCGCAGGGAGAGTGCAGAACGAGCGCTTGCCGAAGCTCTGCGGGGGAAACGGGAAGACCTCTGTGTACTGAATTTGAAGGCTCTTGAAATTGGGTGGCAGTTCATTACCAAGGGGGGATAAGTGTGCTTGTTCGAGACAGAATGACAAAAGAGGTGGTGACCATTCCCAGCTCGACTACCATTTTCGAAGCCCAGAAAATTATGCGAGAAAGTCGCATCAGGAGGCTTCCGGTAGTCGACGAGGGGAAGCTTGTGGGCATTGTCACCTATAACGACCTTCTTGAGGCCTCGCCTTCGAAAGCGACAACCCTGAGTCGCTTCGAACTTACGTATCTTCTGAGTAAAATGACTGTTGCGGAAATTATGACGCGGAAGGTTATTACCGTGTCTCCTGATGTTCCTATCGAAGAGGCGGCTCTCATCATGCAGAGGAACCAAATTGGTGGGTTACCGGTGGTTGAGGAAGGAGAGGTTGTAGGTATCATTACGGAATCTGACATCTTTGAGGTCTTCGTGGAGACTCTCGGTGTTCGAGAAGGGGGAACGCGAATCACCCTTGAGCTTCCTCAAAAGCCTGGTGCACTTCATGAGGTTACTGGCATCATTAAAGAGCACGGATTAAACATTCTGAGCCTTGCCACTTTCTACGAAGAGGGAAAGCCTGAGTACCGATACGTTGTGCTTCGCCTCAATACCCTCCATCCTGAGGCAGTAGTGACGGAATTGAAGAAGAAAGGCATTTCAGTATGCCACGTGTGGGTTGCACCTAAAGGGGAGAGTGGTCATGTTCTTTCCTTATGATGGAAATGAAGCTAATTTTCGGGAACCAGAGGTGGAGAGAGAAGAAGTTCTCTTAAATACGAAGGTGTTTCAGGTTGTTCGGAGAATGTACCGGGGAGGGATAGAGCGCGTTTTTGTTCGCCATCGGGGTGCGGTAACCATTGTGGCTACGACTCCGGAGGACAAGGTGCTCCTTATTCGGCAGTTTCGTGCTCCCCTTGGAGAGTGGCTCTGGGAGATTCCAGCAGGGACTCTTGAAGAGGGGGAGGATCCTTTCCTCTGTGCTCAGCGAGAGCTCGAGGAGGAAACGGGTTTTACCTCTGCGGAGTGGTCCTACCTTTTTCCGGTGTGCCTTGCGCCGGGATATAGCAGCGAAATCATCCATTTTTTTCGAGCAAGAAACGCTCGTCCTGTGAAGGGTTGTGCCCGCTTAGGGGACGAAGACGAGGTTATTTACTACCTTGAGGTCACAAAGAACGAAGCGTTTTCCCTCCTCCAAGAGAAGATTATTAAAGATGCCAAGACCATTATAGGCCTTCAGCTTTGGCTTGGTGAGAGCCCGTGAGGATTTTTATCGCGCTTCTTGACGGAGTTGGTGTCGGGGCGCTCCCGGATGCGCGACTCTATGGAGATGAAGGGAGCCACACTCTGCGGAATGTTGCACAGGCAGTTGGTGGTCTTTCTCTTCCCAACCTTGCTCGGCTTGGTCTTGGGGTGCTTGAAGATCTTCCGGGAGTTCCTCCCTGCGTACCCCC
>JBDIWL010000069.1:0-6495 GCA_039638315.1 Candidatus Caldatribacterium thermophilum
CGGAAGAAGAAATCCGCGAGAAATTCGGCTTTTTCGTCGAGGCGCTCCAGTTTGGCTGTCCCCCTCACGGGGGCATTGCCCTGGGTTTTGACCGGCTCGTCATGCTCCTCTGTGGGGAGGATTCTATTCGGGAAGTCATCGCCTTCCCGAAGACGCAAAAAGGCGTATGCCTTCTCACCGGGGCACCTTCCCCGGTCACAAAAGAGCAGCTCGATATCCTCGGTATCACCCTGAAGGAGGAGCAGAAGTAGCCGTCATTGCAAAAGGAGGTGGCTTGTGCTATTATCTTCTCGAAGGTGGAGTCCTGGTTTGTGACCCTGCCCTGCCCGTGATGTCAAATGAGGCTTTGACCCAACACCCTTGTCCAGGGAGCCTGGACTTCGGGGAGGCCGAGGTTTCCCCGAGAGGGCACCCACCTTTTGGAGGACGAGGATCAAAGCGGTTGACACACGACAGCGGCGGGGTCACACTGTGAGGAAGGAGTGTGTTGGGTGTGGAAAACGAGAAGGGTATGGAACTGCTCCACGAAAACCTCGAGCAAATCCGCATGGTACGCCCCGGTGACCTCATCAAGGGCAAAGTCATCAAAAAGGGCGATGAAGGGTACTTCGTGAACATCAACTACAAAGCGGAGGGTATTCTCCCCTTCCGGGAACGGGCTCAGGGCCGGGAGGGAGAGGTGGAACACGACCTTGCGGAGGGCGAAGAGGTCTGGGTCATGGTGACCCGGATTGACGACCAGGGGTACGTGTGGCTGTCCCGGGAACAGGCCCGTTACCAGGGAGCCTGGATTGATATAGAGGAGAGCAAAGAAAAGGGCAAAGTCCTCACCGCCAAAGTGAAGCGGAAGGTGAAAGGTGGACTCATCGTCGATATCGGGGTCAACGCCTTCCTTCCCGCATCCTGTGTCGATGTGGTACCCCGCAACCTCGATGAGCTCATCGACCAGACGATAGAGGTCAAGGTCATCGAAGCGGACCGCAAGACCCGAAACGTCATCGTCTCTCGCCGGGCAGTGATTGAAGAGGAGCTTGCCCGCCGCCGCCAGGAGACCATCGCTTCCTTAGAGGTTGGGCAGGTCCGCAAGGGCATCGTAAAGAACATCACGAACTTCGGTGTTTTCGTGGACCTCGGGGGTATTGATGGCCTCCTCCACATTTCTGAAGTTTCCTGGGGCAAGGTGGGGAAGCTTGAGGACCTCTTTAAAAAAGGCGACGAGATTGAGGTAAAAGTCATTGCCTGGAACCCGGAAAAAGAGGAAATCAGCCTGAGTCTGAAGCGCCTCACTCCGGATCCCTGGGAGCGTTTTGCCCAGGAGGTTAAAGTTGGCGATACAGTGAAGGGTAAGGTCGTCTCCCTCAAGGACTTTGGTGTCTTCGTGGAGGTTGCCGAAGGTGTTGAGGGGCTCATCCACATCTCTGACCTCTCCTGGGGATACGTGAAGCACCCCCGGGAAGTGGTGAAGGTCGGGGAAATTGTGGAGGCTAAAGTCCTTGAAATCGACCCGGAGCGCCGCAGGGTTTCTCTGGGGCTCAAGCAGATTTTCCCCGACCCCTGGGAGAACATTGAGGAGAAGTACCCTGTGGGGAGCACCGTTCGGGTTCGGGTGAACAAGGTGAATGCCCGGGGAGCCCTTGTGGAGATTGAGGAAGGTGTTGAGGGGCGTATCCCCCTTGAGGAACTCTCCTGGAAGCGGGTCACCCGGGTGAGTGACGTTGTCCGGCGGAACCAGCTCGTTGAGGCGAAGGTCATCGCCATCGATCGGGAGAGCCGCCAGGTGACCCTGAGCTTGAGGCAGCTTCGTCCCAATCCCTGGGAGAGCGTTGCCGCCACATGGAAAGTTGGTGACGTGGTGGAGGGGAAGATTCAGCGCCTCATGAACTTTGGTGCCTTTGTGGAAATTGCTCCAGAAATTGAGGCGCTCCTGCCCCTTTCTGAGATTGCCTGGGAACCGGTGAAGCACCCAAGTCAGGTCTTCAAGAAGGGGCAAACAGCCTCTTTGAAAATTATCGAGCTCAAGCCTGAAGAGCAGCGCATTGTGGTGAGCCGGAAAGCCCTTCTCCCTGACCCCTGGGAGATTATCAAGACCCGGTACCCCCTTGGGAGCATTCACGAGGGGAAGGTTGTCCGGATTGTGGACTTTGGGGCCTTTGTGGAACTTGAAGAGGGCTGGGATGGGCTTGTGCACATCTCGGAAATTTCCGAGGAGCGCATCAACTCGCCCCGGGATGTCCTCAAAGAGGGCGACGTGGTCAAGGTTAAGGTGATTAAACTCGACGACGCTGAGCGGAAAATCGGCTTGAGCATCAAGCAGGCCCTGAAAGAAGAGGAAGAGAAGGCCCGCAAGGAACAGGCTCAGGACGGCCGCATTACCCTGGGTGATGTCATCGGGGAGAAACTCGCCACCATTCTCCATAACCTGAAAAAATGAATGTCCCGTTGGAAAAAGCCTCGCTTTTTTACGCCACCATCCTCGAGGAGATTCGAAGTGTTGCCTCCCGCTTCCGCAGGGTGGTGGTGGCTTTTTCAGGGGGAATGGACAGCACTGTTGCCCTTTTCCTCACCCTTGAAGCCCTTGGACGCTCGCGGGTCTGTGCCGTGACGGTCGACTGGGGTCCCTACCTCCCTGAAAAGGCCAGGGAGAACATCGCTTTCCTTGTTGCGCACTTTGGGGTGGAACACGTGTACATCCCGGGACAGCACGTTTTAGAAGATGTTGCCCGGGGTGGTCCATCGTGCAACCTCTGTACGAAAAAGGCAAAACTTGGCCGCATTCGGGAGCACTTTGGAGAGGGAACGCTCATCATCGGTGGGGCGAATAAAAGTGATAGCTGGGGCCACCGGGGGATGAAACTCCTTGGGGATACCTACTCACCCCTTTTTGACCTCACCAAGGAGGATATTGCCCTTCTTGCGGGGTACCTGGGGATACCCATCCGCCGCATTGGGGAGAACCGGGTTCGGGAAGGGTGTTACCTCAAGCACCTTCTGAAGCCCCTTGCCGTTCCTGCGTACCATGGGGAGGCGGTTGTAAAAGCGAACGCTTTGCTCTTGCGCCTTCTTGATGCAGCCTCGTACCCAAGGGACATTGCGAATGTCACGGTTATTGGGCCGCTTGCTGAGAATATCGCCCTGGTGAACGTTTCTCCTCTTCCTGATGCCCCCTTGAGGGAGCGCATCGTTGAAGCCCTGTCAGGTATCCCTGAACTTTCCCGGGTTGCCTTTGTCGATGCCCCCCTCACCCTCTTTGTCCGGGCGAATCCCGGAGTGTACCGGAACGACCTCTCCCGCTTCTGGCTTGCCCGGGGAAGGATACAGCCTGAGTTTGCCTTTCCGGTAACCTGCGTCTTTTTGCCTTCGACGAATCGGAGACTGCGGACCTTTCAGGTGGTGGATTACCGTGCTCAGGAGTCGTGATATTCGGCGTCTCTTCCTCTCCTTTTTCGAGAAGCGGGGACACACGGTACTTCCCAGCGCTTCTCTCATCCCTTCTGACCCAACACTTCTTCTCACCATTGCCGGCATGGTTCCCTTTAAACCCATATTCCTCGGGCAGGTGCAGCCCACTTTTCGGCGTGTCTGTACGGTCCAGAAGTGTGTTCGGGTGAGCGACCTTGACAAAGTCGGCTATACCCCGCGCCACCATACCTTTTTCGAGATGCTTGGGAATTTCTCCTTTGGTGACTATTTCAAAAAGGAAGCCTGCCAGTGGGCATGGGAATTCCTCACCGAAGAGCTTCGCCTCCCTGTGGAGCGTCTTTCTGTCTCCGTGCACGAGAAGGATGAGGAAGCCTTTCTCGTGTGGCGTGATGTGGTGGGTCTTCCAGAAGAAAAGATTGTCTTCCTCGGGGATGAGGATAATTTCTGGGCTTCAGGACCTGTGGGACCGTGCGGATACTGTTCAGAGATTTACTACGATACGGGACCTGAGCGGGGTTGCGGCAAGGAAACCTGCCGTCCAGGGTGCGACTGCGACCGGTTTCTTGAGGTCTGGAACCTGGTCTTCATGGAGTTTGACCGCCAGTCCGATGGCACCTTGAGGGAACTCCCGAGCAAAAACATCGATACCGGCATGGGCCTTGAGCGGATAAGCGCAGTTGTCCAGAACGTGGAATCCAACTTCGAAACCGACCTCTTCCTCCCCCTCATCCAGGCTCTTGAAGATTTGAGTGGCGTGGCGTATGCGAGCGCAAAACCCATTTTTCGCCTCATCGCCGACCACTCCCGGGCGGTGGCCTTCCTCATCGCTGATGGGGTGTACCCAGCAAATGACGGACGGGGCTATGTGCTTCGCCGGCTCATCCGCCGGGCGCACCGCTTCGGGAAAAAGCTCGGTTTGCAGAAGCCCTTCCTGCACGAGCTCACCGCTTCGGTCGTTGCCCTCATGGGGGATGTGTACCCGGAACTCCGTACCCGCGAAACGACCATCGCCCAGGTGACCTTCCAGGAGGAAAAGCGCTTTGAGGATACCCTGGCTTTGGGCTTTGCCCGCCTTGAGGAACTCATCGAGGAAGCCCGCTCCAGGAAGGAGCGGATCATCCCCGGGAAGGAAATTTTCATGCTCTACGATACCTACGGCTTCCCGGTAGACTTTGCTGAGGAGATTCTCCGGGAGGAGGGCTTCTCCTTTTCTCAGGAGGAGTTTGCCGCCGAGATGGAGGCGCAGAGGTCCCGGGCGCGAAAGGCTCAGGAGGAGAAAGTTTCCGGTCTCAAAGGGCAGAAAAAAGAGGAAGAACTCTTTTCCGGTTTCCGTTCAACCTTTGTGGGTTACGACACCCTTCATGTGGAGGCAACGCTCTGTGCCCTCTCCAATGGGGAGGCGCTCATCCCTGAGGCCCATGCGGGAGACGAAGTCCTCTTTGTCCTTGATGTGACGCCTTTCTACGCGGAAAAGGGAGGACAGGAGTGGGATACCGGGTACTTCGTAACCCCCTCGGGGAAAATAGAGGTGCTCCGGGTGAGCGGCCCCGCTTCTTCCCTCTTTGTCCACCGGGGTATTGTCCGGGAGGGGAAGGTTGCAGTAGGGGAGCGGGGGAAAGCCGAGGTCAATGCGAAACGCCGGAAGAACCTCGAGACGCACCACACGGTGACGCATCTCCTGCACCGGGCGCTCCGGGAAGTCCTTGGGGAGCAGGTGCACCAGGCGGGGTCCTGGGTTGGGGAAGAGGGTTTGCGCTTTGACTTCACCCACTTTGCACCCCTTTCTCCTGAAGAACTCGAGGCGGTGGAGGAGCGGGTGAATGAGAAAATCCTTGAGGACCTCCCGGTGTACATAAGCTTCAGCTCCCTTGAGGAAGCGCAAAAGCTTGGGGTCATTGCCCTCTTTGGAGAGAAGTACGAATTTCCGGTACGCATCGTCCGGGTGGGGAACTACACCGCAGAGCTCTGTGGGGGAACGCACCTTCGCCGCACGAGTGAGGCCAGCGCCTTTGTGATTCTCTCTGAGTCGAGTATCGGTGCAGGAATCCGGCGGATTGAAGCGGTGGCAGGAGAGCGGGCTCTGGCGCTACTTCGTACTTTTCGGAAGACCCTGCGCAGGATGCGGGAAGTAAGTGGCGTCGCGGAGGATCGCCTTCCGGATTTCCTGGAACACCTCCTTGAGGAGAATCGGACGCTCCGGAAAGCCCTTGCCAGGGAGCAGCGGGAACGCCTCCTTGCTTCTTTAGAGAGAGAACTCGAAACCCTTCCCGCAGGGTCTTTGCTCTTTGCCCACCTCTTTGCGGATCGCCTCGACGTGGATATCCTTCGGGACATTGCCGATGCCCTCGGTGGGAAACTCTCCCGGGGGGTCATTGCTCTTGGGGTTGAGGAAGAGGGAAAGGTGCGGGGGATTCTTGCTGGAGTAGGGCTTGCCAGAGAAGTGCACCTTGGCACGTTCCTCCGGGACGTTTCCCGGACTCTCGGTGGCGGTGGGGGTGGCAAACCACACTTTGCCCAGTTCGGAGGTATTCCGAAATCCCGCTGGATGGACTTCCTCAGGCTCCTTGAGGAGTTCGTGAAGCGCCATGAAGCGGGTCATGGCCCTTGATGTGGGGGAAAAACGTATTGGCGTTGCCCTGAACTGGGGGACACCCTGTGCCTTCCCCCATACGGTGCTCCCAAGGAGGGGGAAGGGGGATATTGCGGCCATACTCTCCCTTGCTCGGGAATTCTCAGTGGACACCATTGTCCTTGGGTTTCCTCGCCGCACCGATGGCACCGTTGGCAGAGAGGCGCAGGCCCTTGAGGCATTTGCTGAAGAACTCCGCAGGCACTTCCCGGGAGAGGTCGTTCTCTGGGATGAGCGCTTTTCCACAAAAGAGGCAGAGAAGCACCTCATTGCCCTTGACACCTCCCGTTCCCGGCGGAAGCAGCTCGTTGACAAAATTGCCGCTTGCCTCATCCTTGAGGCGTACCTGGCGAGGGAAAAGACATGAAATCCTGGGGTGTTCTTGTCCTTGCCCTCCTCTACCTTGTTTGGGTCTTTGGGTACCTTGCGTTGTTCCTTGACCTTCC
>JBDIWL010000070.1:0-6365 GCA_039638315.1 Candidatus Caldatribacterium thermophilum
GTAGCCATGCCCGGGGTTGTGACCACCATCATTTACACCTTCATCACCGCCTGGAACGAATTCATGTTTGCCCTGACCTTTATCCAATCCATGGACAAGCGTCCTCTGACCCTGGGACTTTACAACTTCATTGGTCGCTGGACTGTTCAGTGGCAGTACCTTATGGCTGCAGCACTTCTGGCTCTCCTTCCGGTGGTCATCCTCTTTTTCTTCATCGAGCGGGAGCTTGTGCACGGCTTAGCAGGCGGGGCCGTGAAAGGATAAAGGAGGGATGCCTATGAGTTTTACCTATTCCCTTGCCAGGTTCATTCCCTTCCAGGACAGGGAAGCGTGTGAACGGGTGCGGAAAATTACGAAAGAAGAAATCACGAAACACCCAAACCCTGACTTCCACATCCGTATCATTGAGGAAAAGAGCGACTTTTACTTCCAGTTCGCCCTGGACCTCGTCACAAGAATTGTGGAGGCGAGGGAAAAGGGCGAAAAGCTCGTCCTCATTCTCCCTGTTGGCCCTGTACCTCAGTACCCCATTGCCGCAGAAATGATTAATAAACTCCGCATCCCCATGGACCACGTACATACGTTCAATATGGATGAGTACGCCGATGAAGAAGGAAACACTGCTCCCTTCGACTGGCCAGGGTCTTTCCAGCGGGCCATGTGGGAGAACTTCTTTGGGCGAATTGACCCAAAACTCCGTCCTCCTGAGAAGAACATCCACTTTCCCACAAAAGATGTCCTTCCTGACTACGGGAAGATGATTGAGGACCTGGGTGGTGCCGACTGCTGCTACGGGGGTGTGGGCTGGTGCGGGCACATTGCGTTTTGGGAAGCCCACCTTGGCTTTGAGTTTGGGGATGACCTTGAGGCGTTCAAGCAAGCCGGCCCAAGAATCGTTGAACTCCATCCCATGACCATCATGCAGAACGCGCTCCACTCCTTTAGCGGCGACTGGTCTCTTGTGCCTCCGAAAGCAGCGACCATCGGCCCGGCGCAGATTGTGAGCGCCAGGTGGCGGAGTTTCTGGCTTGACGGGTACATTGGGGGTGGGGTGAGCTGGCAACGCTTCATCGCCCGCCTTGCTGCCCACGGACCGGTAACTCCTCTTGTCCCCGCATCCATTCTCCAGACCCTTCCTGGGGACTACACGCTCCTTGGAGGTGTGGCGGAGAATGTGGAGATTCACATGGCGTAAGGAGGGGAGAAAATGGCAGAACTTGCGATTTTCGGGGGAGAGCCCCTAAACCGTGACCCCTTTCCCATGTGGCCTTCCTTTTCAGAGAAAACGAAAAGTGAGGCCCTTAAACCCCTGGAAACGGGACTTGTGAACTACTGGACAGGGACAAAGGGTGTGGAATTTGAGGAAAAGTGGGCGGCGTACTGTGGCTGCAAATTCGGAGTTTCCACAACGAACGGTACCTCTGCCCTGCACACTGCTCTGGCAGCCTGTGAAATTGGCCCAGGGGATGAGGTCATCGTTCCCTCGTACTCTTTCATTGCCTCGGCGTTCTGCGTCCTGCAGGCTGGGGCTATCCCGGTCTTTGCCGATGTCCGGAGGGAGACCCACACCCTCGACCCAAAGGATGTGGAGCGGAAAATCACCCCTCGAACCCGGGCGATTCTCCCCGTGCACCTTTACGGTATCCCCTGTGATATGGACGAAATCATGAGTCTTGCTCAAGCCTATAACCTCTTCGTTATCGAGGATTGTGCTCAGGCCCATGGGAGTGAGTACAAGGGGAAGAAAGTGGGAAGCATTGGCCATGCGGGAGCCTTCAGCTTCTGCCAGTCGAAACATTTTACCACTGGCGGTGAAGGAGGTTGCGTGGTCACAAATGATGAGGACATCTTCTGGCGGGCAAAGTCCTTCCGGGACCATGGATTCAACGTAAAAGAGCGACTCAGGCTCCTCGAACTCGAACGAAAGCTCTTCTACATCCACGAGCGGGTGGGCTTCAACTACCGAATGACAGAAATCCAGTCCATTATTGGCCTGTGCGAACTTGAACGTTTTGAAACCTGGAATAAACCTCGCCGGGTCGCCATAGGTGAGCAATTCCTCTCGTACTTTTCAGGACACGAGGCGGTGCTCTATCTCCCTCCCCACAAAAAGGAAGGGAAGTACATCTCTTTCTGGCTTTTCCCTATTGTTCTTGACACCGAACGCATTCGCTGTTCTATTAAAGAGTTCTGGCAGGCTATTGAAGCGGAGGGAGTACCTGTGGCCCCCGTCCTCTGGCCCCAGATGTACCGGGAAGAGGCATTCCTCAAGCACAATGGGTTCGGAAGAGTGAAATTCCCCTTCCGGTCGAAAGAGTACACGAATCCTGAAAGCGTTGCCTACGATAAGGTCCACTGCGAAAACGCCGCCTGGCTTGAGGAGCGAACGTTTTGCTTCCCGTGCCACCCAGTGTATGAGGACCGCCACGTGGAGCTCATGATTGGAGCCTTTGAGAAGGTGTACAGGTACTTTAAGCGATAGGAGGAAGCCATGAGAGTCCGCTGGGGTGTCATCGGTGCCTGTGGTATTGCCAGGCGGCGAACGATTCCCGAAGTCCTTCGCTTTGCTGAGAAAAGCGACCTTGTTGCCCTCATGGACGTAGATGCAGAAGCGCTCAAGGCAACAGCTCAGGAATTTGGTATCCCCCGCGCTTACCTTACGGTCACCGAACTCCTCAAAGAAGATATTGACGCTGTCTACATTGCCTCACCTGTGGCTTTTCACTACTCCCAGGCGAAAGAGGCCCTGGAAGCGGGGAAGCACGTCCTCTGCGAGAAGCCCCTTGCCCTCCGGGTAGAAGAAGCGGAAGAACTCCTTGAACTTGCGGAGAAAAGGGGTCTGAAATTCGGTGTGGCCTTCATGATGCGGTACAATGTGTACCACGAGAAAATCAAAGAGTACATCGATAGGGGAAGCATCGGCCAGCCGGTGTTTGCCCGGGCACAACTCACCTGCTTCTACCCTGAGATTCCTGGCGCCTGGCGACAGAAGCGAGCAACTGGGGGCGGCGGAGCGCTCACCGATATGGGGTGCCACTGCATCGATTTACTCGAGTGGTTCTTTGGGGAAATTGCCGAAGTCTTCGGGTTCCTCGATACAGTAACACACTCCTATGAGGTCGAGGACACAAGCACCGTCCTTCTCAAGTTCAAAAACCGGGCACACGGCTTTGTGGATAACTTCTTCAACGTTCCAGATGCAGCAGCCCGAAATGTTCTTGAAATCTACGGCACAAAAGGCGCTGTCTTCGCCCAGCACACTATCGGCCAGGACCCGGGAGGCGAAGTGTGGTACTGCTTCAGCGAGGAAGTAAAGGCGTACGATGCCCTCCAGAGGCGAGAATCTCCATCGTGGCAGAAACTTGAGCTTACGCCGAAACCCCTGTACGCCCAGGAAGTGGATGCCATGAGCGAGTGGATTCTTGGGGGTGAAAAGCCAAGAATAGCTGCGGAAATAGGCCTTCGCAACATGCGAGTCCTTGCGGCAATCTACCGCTCAGCGGAGGAAAGAAGGGCTGTAGCGGTATGAAGGAGGGAGTATATGAAAAAGTCGGTAAGTGTGCTTCTGGTTCTCGGTCTTTTGCTCTTTAGTTCCCTTGCCCTGGGTAAAGTGGAAATCAGCGGGCTCTTCATGAAGCAAGCGGGGTACCAGGAGAGCGATATCCGGGCAATGACTGAAGAATTCCTCAAAATTCGCCCGGATATCGACGTAAAACTCTCTTTTGTCGCCTACGAAGAACTCCACGACAAGATTGTGGTGGCTGCTGCAAGTGGAGCAGGAACTTACGACGTTATTCTCGTTGACTGCATCTGGCCTGCAGAATTCGCCGAAGCCGGATGGCTCCTTGATGTGACCGAAAGACTCTCCGAAGAAGAGCGTGCCGATATCTTCCCTGAGGTTCTTTCCTCGGTCACCTACAAAGGACGCCTCTATGGTATGCCCTGGCTCAACGACTGGGAGTACTTCTTCTACAACAGGAAAATGCTTGAGGATGTGGGCGCGCAACCACCAACCTACTGGACCGAAGTCATCGATATTTCGAGAAAGCTCAAGGAAAAGGGCATCGTCGAGTACCCCATTATAGACGCCTGGGGTCAGGGGGAAGCCGTGGTCATCCAGTGGCTCCAGTACGTTTATGCCATGGGTGGAACACTCTTTGACGAAGCAGGGAACCCGGCGATGAACCAGGGGAAAGCCCTGGAAGCTCTGGAATTCATGGTCACCCACATGAACGAAGGCCTTTTCAACCCTGCCTGCATTGAGTCATTCTACGAAGAGGTGCGGCGGGTCTTCTCTGCTGGACAAGCAGCCTTTGGGCTCAACTGGACGTACATGTACAACCTCGCCAATGATCCGCAAGAATCCCAGATTGCCGGAAACGCTGTCATTGCTGTGATCCCAGGATTCCCCGATGGACGACGGAGCGCTACCTGTAACGGCGGCATGGGGCTGAGCATTCTTGCCTCAAGCGCCCATCCTGACGAAGCCTGGGAGTACATTCGATACCTGGCAAGCAAAGAGGTGCAAAAGCGATACAGCCAAAACGCATTGCCCATCTGGAAGTCCCTCTACGATGACCCGGAACTCATCGCTCAGCAGCCTGAACTCATTAAAGTCGCCAAGGAGCAGATCCACTACATCTTTGACCGTCCTCAGGTCCCCTGGTACTCCCAGTTCTCCATTATTCTGAGCGAGGAACTCCAGGCAGCATTGACTGGAGCAAAGACCCCAAAGCAGGCTATGGACGATGCTGTAGCACGCACCAGAGAGGTCATGGAGAGGTATGGTACGTAGGGTGTACCGTGACCCCTCTCGGGGGAGAATGTATCCCCGAGAGGGGTCACTGCGGAAAAGGGAAACCCTCTTTGCCTTTCTCCTCATTCTTCCAGCTTTTGCCTTCATTGGCATTATCATTTTCTACCCCATGGCGCTCTCCTTTTACCTGAGCCTCTTCCAGGTCGACCTCACGAGAAAGGGCGCCGGTACTCCCTTTGTGGGCCTTGCGAATTACGTTGACATCTTCAAAAGCAGTTACTTCTGGAGTTCCATTGGCCGGACAGCGTACTTCACCGTTGTCTCCATCGCTGGGGAAATGATTCTTGGACTCTTCATCGCCCTTCTCCTCAACGAGAAATTTCGGGGGCGGGGAATTCTCCGGAGTCTCCTCCTTCTCCCCTGGGCCCTGCCAATTACTGTTGATGCCATCATGTGGAAATGGATTTTCAACGCCAACTATGGGGCTTTCAATGCACTCCTTGTGCAACTTGGCCTCATAGAGAAATACCAGCCCTGGCTCACCCGACCCTGGAGCGCCATGCACTGCGTTATCGTAGCCGACGTGTGGAAGGTAACCCCCCTTGTGGCGTTGCTCCTTCTTGCTGGATTGCAGACCATTCCCCGGGAACTCTACGAAGCTGCGTATGTCGACGGAGCAGGATGGTTCCGAATACTCTGGAAAATCACCGTTCCTCTCCTCTGGCCGACGATGACCGTTGTCCTCGTCCTCCGCACCCTTGATGCCTTCCGGGTTTTTGACATCATCTACGTTATGACCCAGGGGGGACCAGCCAATGCCACGAAGGTCATCTCTTTTCTTACCTATCAGGAAGCGTTCAAGTTCCTCCACTTCAGTAGAGGCGCAGCGCTTTCTTATATCATTACCCTTATTGTGGCGCTCTTAGCATACCTTTACACCCAGACCATGAAGCGGCAGATTGAGTACTGAGGAGGGAAACCATGGGTCTTCGGCGAATGCGAACTCTCCGAGGCATTGTTATCGGCATAGCATCGGTGCTCCTTGCTATTGTCCTCCTTGCACCGCCTCTTTGGCTTTTCATATCAAGCATTGCTGACCTCAAAGACCTCCTGCGTGTGCCTTTACGCTGGATTCCAGAACACCCTTCTTTTGCCCGTTACAAGGGTATCCTCTTTGGCTCGGGACCAGAGAGTGAATTCCGCGTCATTATGGGGAATAGCATCTTCATTGCAGCCTTTGTGACCCTCATCTGCGTAACCCTCGGGGTCTTCGCCGCTTACGCCTTTTCCCGTCTGCGCTTCCCTGGGAAAGAGAAGGTCCTTTTTATCCTTCTCTTTTCCTACATGCTGCCACCTATCGCCGTCATTATTCCCCTGTACCAGATTTTCAGTAGCCTCCGAATGCTCGACACAAAGGGGGCACTCATCCTGGTCTACTCGGCAATTCTTGTCCCCTTTGTCATCTGGATTATGCGCACGTACTTCGATACCATTCCCAGGGATCTTGAGGATGCTGCAAAAATTGACGGATGCACGCATTTTCAAACGCTTTTCCGGGTCATCTTGCCTCTGTCCCTTCCTGGGATTGTGGCCACACTCCTTTTTGCCT
>JBDIWL010000071.1:0-6335 GCA_039638315.1 Candidatus Caldatribacterium thermophilum
GACACAAACCGGCTTTCATCGGGTACCTCGGGAAGGGTCTCGTTGATGCTGTGGCGGTGGGAGATATCTTCTCTGCGCCACCGGTCTCTCGGGTGTACGAGGCGATTAAGGCGGTGGACAGCGGAAGAGGTGTTCTCCTCTGCCTTGGGAACTACTCTGGAGATGTCATGAACTTTGGCATGGCCAGGGAACTCGCCGAAAGTGAGGGGATTCCTGTTGCGAGTATCATTGTCAACGACGATGTGGCCTCAAGCCCCAAAGGTAAAGAGGAGAACCGCCGGGGTGTGGCTGGAGAGGTGGTCCTCTGGAAGGTTGTGGGAGCTCTTGCTGAGGAGGGGGCAGACCTTGAGAGGCTCAAAGAAGTTGGCGAACGGGTGGTGCAGAACACTCGGAGCATGGGTGTAGCCCACACCCCCTGCATCCTCCCCACCACAGGGAAGCCGAGCTTCACCATTGGGGAAGACGAAATGGAAATTGGTGTTGGCCACCACGGAGAACCAGGAATCAAACGCACCAGGATGATGTCTGCCGATGAAGTGACCACCCTCATGATGGAGGAGATTCTCAAAGACCTCCCCTTTGAGGCAGGGGATGAGGTGCTTGTCCTCGTGAATGGCCTTGGTTCCACCTCCCTCCTTGAGATGTACATTGCCTTCCGAAGAGTTGCTGCAATCCTTGCCGACCACCGCATCCGCATCCACCGCACCTACATTGGAGAGTTCTTCACTTCTCTGGAGATGGGTGGGTTCTCCATCACCCTCACGAGGCTCGACGACGAGCTCAAACGCCTCATCGATGCCCCCTGTGATGGGGTGCATTTCATCCAGCACTGAAGGAGGGTTCCCCATGGAGACCATTCCCTTTGCCAGGATGAAGGAAGCCTTCAGCCACATCCTTGAGAACCTCGAGAAGCACCGGGAGTACCTCAACGACCTTGATTCCCCCATTGGGGACTCCGACCACGGGGAGAGTGTGTGCAAAGCCTTTGCCAGGGTCAAAGAGGCCATCGACAGCCTCCCTGGGGACCAGGAGGACATTGGGGTCCTCCTTACCACTGCCGGGAAGACCATCCTCTTCTCTGGAGGAGCGGCCATGGGACCCCTCTACGGGACGGCTTTCCTTGATGCTGGAAAAGCTGCCCAGGGGAAATCCTCCCTCACCTTTGCCGAGTTCCTCGAGGTCTTCTCCGCCTTCGTGGAAGGGGTACGTCGCCGGGGTGGAGCAGAGCCAGGGGACAAAACCATGTACGATACCCTTTTGCCTGCCCTTGAGGCTCTCAAGAGGGCCAAGGAAGAGGGGAAATCCCTGAGAGAGGCCCTTGAAGATGCCATTGCCGCTGCCCGAAAAGGTATGGAGTCCACAAAGGACATGCTTGCCAAAAGAGGCCGCTCAAGCCGCCTGGGAGAACGGAGCCTTGGCCACATTGACCCTGGGGCTGCTTCAAGTTACTGCATCATTGAGGCGTGGTTTGGGGTGCTTTTGAGGGGATGACATGCAGAGAGTAACCATCTTGAAAATCGCTGGTTTTTCCCTCTTTGCCTTTCTCTTTTTCCTCTTCCAGCTTCACAATCCCTATATCTCCGCCTATTTTGCTTCCCTCTACACCATTGAGGAGGCTACCATCACCCAGCGCATGCTCCCCTCAGGAGAATTTGCAGTGGAGGAGCGTATTGTGTACCGGATGCGGAAGCCCTTTCGGGGAGTATTTCGAGAGATTCCCCCATCCCGGTATGTGGAAATTCAGGATGTGCAGGTTGCTGTAGAGGAGGTACCACCAGAACACATCGAGTGGGTGTACCGAACGGATCAGGGGTTTTCCGTCCGGGTGTGGCTTGTACCTTTTGGAAGCGCACTCCGCCTTGACCCCAGGAATACCCCTCGCGTAACGCTTCTTGTGCGGTACCGGGCACGCTATGTCTTCGAAAATGGTCCCTCCCTCGCCCAGGTCTTTCGCCAGTTCTGGGGGGAGTGGGATTCCTGGGCGTGGAACGTACGGGGAGTTTTTGAATTCCCTGAAGGTGTGCGCATTCTCAGGGTTTTTACCCATCCCCGCCTTCAGGTGACAGGAGAGGGGAACCGGTACGTTGTTCTGGCACGCCATCTCCCTCCGAAGGCCATAGCGGAAGTCCGCTTCGTGGCGGAACCCCTTTTGGGACTTCCCTATGCCGCATCCAATCCCACACTGACCCTTGCCGATATTGAGCGTGAAGAGGAAGCATACCGCGCAGAAGTTCTGGGAACTCTGCTCCTGTCCTTTGGGCTCTTTGGGTTCTTCCTTTTTCTGCTTCTTTTCATCTACCTTTTCCTTGGTCGAGAGCCAGCTCTTGACTACCACAGGGAGTACGAGCAGGAGCCTCCCACAAATGACCCTCCCGACGTGGTCAATGCCCTGGTAAAAAACATTGGGGGATCCGTTGATGACGATGGTATTGCCTCGGTCCTCCTTGACCTCTACCGTCTGGACCTTGTGGATTTTGCCGAAGATGGAGCAACCCTTGTCCTCAACGTCCAGGAGGTCCCGCGTAACCTCCCCGAAACGGAACAGGTGTTTCTGGAACTCCTCATTCGGTTTGCTACAAACGGTACGCTCCGTTTTCGGGACCTGCAGGATGAGCTTGAGCGGTCCGTTACGAGAGCCAGGAGCTTCAACTCCGCTCTCTCACTGTATCGGAGAACGGTTGGGAAAGAACTCCTGCGCCGCAGGTACCTCCAGACTGCAGGAAATATCCTGGCAAAAATCGTCGCTGTTTTCATGATTCTTGGTGCTCTGGTTGTTTTTGGGGTTGCTCTGCGACAAACAGTGGCGCATCTTTTGCCCCTTTGTACTGTACTCTCAGGGGGTATGTTCTTCACCGGGGTGGCCGTCCTTTTTGCCCGTCGGGACCTCTTTGGGCGCTGGACGAGGGAAGGGCGTCTCTTCTACCTCCGCTGGAAGAGCTTTGCCCGGTTCCTCGGAGAGTACTCTCGTATTTCCGAGCATCCGCCGGAATCCGTCGTCCTCTGGGAGAAGTACCTTGTCTACGCCACGGCGCTGGGGCTTGGTGAGAAAGTGCTTGAGCACCTTCGCCGGCTTATCCCTCACGAGGTTTGGGAAAGGGAAAGCCGTCACCGGTACCTCTATGGTCCGGTCGTCTTTGTCCCCGGGAACAACTTCTCTCGCCTTTCCACGGTGGCGGCAGCTACCGTTGCCCAGGCAAGCTCTGGTAAAGGTGGAGGATTTGGTGGGGGATTTCGGGGTGGTGCCGGTGGTTTCGGTGGAGGGTCAGGTGGAGGAAGGGGTGGAGCCTTTTGAAACACGCAAGGAGGTGAGCCTATGTACCCCTGGCATGATACCTTCCACATGGGTCTTATCCACTTTATGGCGTATCCCCAGGCTACGACAAGGGATGAGATTTTGCAAACGGTGACCGAGATTCTGACTGACGAGTTCTTCCAGGCTATTGAGGTGAGCGCGCTCCTTGATGCGGAAATTCTTAAGGAGATAGGAGAACGCTGCGAGGTTGCCCGGGTGGAGCTCCTTCTTGCTGCCCAGCCCCTTGTGCTGTCGCAAAAGCTCAACCTCAATAGCTTTGTGAAGGAGGAGCGGGAAAGGGCGCTTGGAAAGCTCAGGGAAGCTATTGATAAAGCGTACCTCTCGGGTGCCAGGGCTCTTGCCTTCCTCTCCGGGAAAAAGCCAGAAAAGGGAAAGGAGAGGGAAGCAAAAGAACTCCTCATTGAGTCCCTTATTGCCCTCTGTCGGTATGCTGAGGAGAGAGCAGAAAGCGCTGGGTACCTCCTTGGGGTGCACCTTGAAGTTTTCGATTACGCCGTTGACAAGGAAGCCCTCATTGGTCCTGCACCCTTTGCCTTTGAAGTCGCCTCCTGCGTACGGGCAGAGTGCCCAAACTTTGGCCTGACTATAGACCTCTCCCATGAGCCCCTCCTCTTTGAAGACCCCTCTTACACTTTGACCCTTCTTGCGCCTTTTGTGAACCATGTGCACCTTGGGAATGCGGTGCTTGAAAGAGGGCATCCAGCCTACGGGGACCTGCACCCCCGCTTTGGCATTCCGGGAGGATGCAACGATATCGAAGAAGTAGCCGGTTTCCTGCGAGTTCTTTTCCGTATCGGGTACTTTGAGAAAAAGGTTGCTACGGAACGCCCGGTAATTTCCTTTGAGGTGAAACCCCTGCCTCATGAGGATTCTCGTCTGGTTATTGCCAACGCCAAAAGGACGTTTCTTGCTGCCTGGAATCGCATCTGTACCCGAAAGGAGGAACGGTAATGGAGAAAAAACCCAATGTTTTCATTACTCGGCGCATTCCTGAAGAAGGTATTCGCATTGTCATGGAGCATTGCACGGTAGAGGTGAGCGACTACGACGGGGTGCTCCCCCGGGAAATGCTCCTTGAAAAGGTCCGCAACCGGGATGGAATCCTCTGCCTTCTTACCGACACCATCGATCGGGAAGTCATGGATGCCGCAGGGCCAAGTCTCAGGGTTATCGCCAACTACGCTGTGGGGTACAACAATATCGATGTGGAAGAGGCCACCCGGCGGGGCATCATGGTGACCAATACCCCCGGGGTACTCACCGAGACCACTGCGGATCTTGCCTGGGCCCTCATGATGAGCATTGCCCGGCGCATTGTGGAAGCGGATAAGTTCGTTCGGGCAGGGAAGTTCCGTGGATGGGAACCAATGCTTTTCCTTGGCACCGATGTGTACGGAGCAACCCTTGGGCTTTTGGGATTTGGGCGTATTGGTCAGGCTATGGCCCGGAGGGCAAAGGGGTTCAACATGCGGGTGCTCTACTACGACCTTGTGCGGGCTCCGTTCCACGTGGAGAGGGAGTTGCAGGTGGAGTTCCGGCCTCTCCCGGAACTCCTGCAGGAAGCGGACTTTGTGAGTATCCATGTGCCCCTCACAAAGGACACGTACCACCTCATTGGGGAAAGGGAGCTCCGGATGATGAAAAAAGAGGCCTATCTCATTAACACCGCTCGAGGGCCAGTTGTCGATGAGAAGGCCCTGGTGCGGGCCCTCAAGGAAGGGTGGATTCGGGGAGCAGCTCTTGATGTTTTTGAGAATGAGCCAGAGGTGGAACCAGAACTCCTGGAGCTTGATAACGTGGTCCTTGCGCCCCACATTGGTTCGGCTTCCTATGCTACCCGCACGAAAATGGCCATCATGGCGGCGGAGAATCTCGTCCGGGCTCTGCGGGGAGAAATTCCCCCGAATCTTGTGAATCCCGAGGTTGTGAACAGGTGATGCGGGTTGTCGTTTGTCCTGACTCTTTCAAGGGGAGCCTCGAGAGTCCTGAGGTCTGCGAGGCTATCCGTCGGGGACTTCTCCGGGCAAGTCCTGAGTTCAGGGTTCTCGCAAAACCCCTTGCCGATGGAGGTGAGGGGACCGTTACGGCAACCGTCCTGGCCACCGGGGGGAGGATGCTCGAGCTTGAGGTGACCGGTCCCCTCTGGGAAAAGGTCAGGGCGAAAGTTGGCCTTCTTCCCGATGGGACCTGTGTCCTTGAGCTTGCCCAGGCGGCAGGCCTTCCTCTTGTCCCGGAGGAAAGGCGAAACCCTCGCTTCACCACCACATACGGCGTTGGAGAGATGCTCCGCTGGGCTATGGAACAGGGATACCGGAGGATTGTCCTTGGGGTTGGAGGGAGCGCTACCTGTGACGGCGGCATGGGGGCCCTGGCGGCTCTGGGGGTGCGATTTCTGGATAGCGCCGGTTCGGAACTCCAGGGTATAGGGGAAAACCTTGCGAAGATTGCCCGTATCGATACACGTGCACTTTTGCGCCCTCGAGAGGGTACGGAAATCCTCATCGCAAGCGATGTGGAGAATCCCCTCTATGGCCCCCTGGGAGCCGCGTACGTCTTTGGCCCACAGAAAGGCGCAAGTCCAGAGGATGTGGCGTACCTTGACCGGGGCTTGCGCCACTTTGCAGAGGTTATCAGGGGACACCTTGGCGTTCAGGTGGACACACTCCCTGGTGGTGGAGCGGCTGGGGGTATTGTGGCAGGACTTTGCGCCTTCCTCGGTGCCAGGGTGGTCCCAGGTATTCGCTTCATTGCCGAACTCGTGGGTCTTGAGGAAGCTATCGCTTGGGCAGACCTTGTCATCACCGGTGAGGGGCGGGTTGATCGACAGACCTTCTTTGGCAAGGTCGTTGCAGGGGTTACCGAAATCTGCGAGAAGCACCACAAACCCCTTCTCATCCTTGCGGGGAGCATTCTCTGGGACGAATTGCCCACCCTCCCTGAAGAGGTTTTGGGAATCTTCTCCATCGTTGATGGGCCCATGACTGAGAAAGAGGCTATGGAAAGGGCTGACGTCCTCACAGAG
>JBDIWL010000072.1:0-6287 GCA_039638315.1 Candidatus Caldatribacterium thermophilum
CATCAAACTCGGTCTTCTCCTCTTCCTGGGCAGGAGCCGCCGCTTGCGGACCGGCTACAGGTGCAGCAACCTGAGCAACCGGCATGGCCGCCGAAACGCCAAATTTCTCCTCAAGGGCTTTCACAAGTTCCGCAAGCTCGAGAACCGTCATTTTCTCAATGGCTTCGATGATTTCCTCTTTGGTCATAGATCATGCCTCCTTTTCGCTTCGCTTTTTCTCTTCAATGGCTTTCAACACCCACACAAAGTTCCGCATAACCCCCTGAAGGACCCCAAGAAGCCCAACGATAGGCGCAGCCATACCGCCGACCACCCGGGCAAGGAGTTCCTCTCTTGAGGGGAGTTCTGCAAGGCGCTGAACATCCGAAGCAGCAAGGAGCCTTGCGCCAAGGAAGCCCCCCTTCATCTCAAGCTGGGGGAACTTCTTCGCAAAGTCCGCCAGAACCTTGGCAACCTGGACAATATCCCGATACGAAAAGACAAAGGCATTCTGCCCCTTGAGCAAGTGGTCCTCAGCGGAAAACCCCGCTTGTGTCAGGGCCAGGCGCATGAGGGTATTCTTGGCGACTTTAAGTTCTCCTTCGGCTCCCCGAAGGCTTCGCCGCAACTGCTCCATGCTCGGAACGTCCATGCCATGGTAACCAATGACGAAAATGGCCTGACTCCGTCGTAATCTCTCAAGAAGTTCGGCAATGATTTTTTCCTTCTCACTTCGCTCCAAAAACCACCGACCTCCTTTCTCCACAAAAAAGAGAAGACTCCTGCCTGAGGAGTCTTCTCAAAAATTCGCCTCCCCAGGATTTTTAAGCTTTCGCCCCTGGTTCTCAGGCTACGCTCTCTTCACCTGTGCAGATTTCCTTCTCCCTACCTCCTATGCCGCTCGCTTCTCCATCCGGACCAAGGCGGTATTCACGTCCACAGGAACACCGGGACTCATGGTGAGAGAGAGGACAATTTTTTTAATATAGCGGCCTTTCGCAGCAGGAGGCTTCAGGCGAACCACAGCATCCAAAGCAGCATAGAAATTATCAAGAATCTGATTCTCTGCAAATGACGCCTTGCCAATGGCAAGATGGACATTGCCGAACTTGTCGTTTCGAATCTCCACCCGGCCGCTTTTGATTTCCTTCACCGCCTGAGCAACGTCAAAGGTCACTGTTCCAGTTTTGGCGTTCGGCATGAGCCCCCGGGGACCGAGAATCTTTCCAAGGCGGCTTACGATACGCATCATATCTGGAGTGGCCACCGCTGCGTCAAACTCAAACCATCCCTTTTGAATTTTTTCCACAAGCTCCTCTCCGCCCACGTAATCTGCTCCTGCTTCCTGGGCCTCCCTCGCCTTCTCACCCTGGGCAAAGACAAGAACCCGAACCTTCTTCCCCGTTCCATGGGGGAGAACAACCGTCCCGCGTACTTGCTGGTCGGACTGCCGTGGGTCAATACCAAGGTTGAGGACCATCTCGACAGTCTCGTCAAAGCGAGTACTGGCCATCTCCTTAAGGAGACGAACGGCGGTCTCAGGTTCATAGAGTTTCCCAGGCTCAATCTTCGACTTGAGGGCGAGGTACCTTTTACTCCGCTCGGCCATAGCGTATTCCTCCCTTACCCCTCAACAACCTCAACACCCATGCTCCGTGCCGTACCTTCAATAATACGCATGGCGGCTTCGATATCGGTGGTATTGAGGTCAGGCATCTTTTTCTCAGCAATCTCTCTGATTTTTGATCGGGTGATCTTGCCCACCTTTACCCGGTTTGGCTCCCCTGAACCTTTTTCAATCCCCAGTGCCTGGCGAATGAGGAAGGAAGCTGGCGGGGTCTTGCATACAAAGGTGAAAGAGCGATCCGAGTAAATGGTGATTTCAACGGGGATGAGCACTCCCCGATCCTTTTCGGTCTGCGCATTGAAGGCCTTGCAGAACTCCATAATGTTCACGCCATGTTGTCCTAAGGCTGGCCCAACCGGAGGCGCGGGTGTTGCCATCCCTCCAGGAATCTGGAGTTTCACCATCGCCACAACCTTCTTCGCCATAGTCCTTCCACCTCTTCAGAGTTTTTCAACGTCAGAGAACTCAAGCTCTACCGGTGTTTCCCGGCCAAAAATAGAAAGGAGGACCGTAACTTTCCCCTTCTCGTGGTCCACACTCTCAACCGTCCCGGTATAGTTGAGGAAGGGTCCAGAGATAACTTTCACAACTTCTCCCTTTTCGATATCCAAACGGGGTTTCTTCTCAATACCGGTCTGGCGGAGAATAACTTTGACCTCTTCGTCGCTCAGCGGTTCTGGTCGCATCCCAGAACCCACAAAGCCCGTAACCCCCGGCGTATTCCGTACAACGTACCAGGAACGGTCATTCATAATCATCTCGACCATGACGTATCCTGGGAAGATTTTACGCTTCGTAAAGCGCTTCTTGCCACGCCGAACCTCAATCGTCTCCTCCATGGGGACGACAACCCGGAAAATCTGGTCCTGCATCCCCATCGAGGCAATGCGGCGCTCAAGGTTCGCTTTAACCTTGTGCTCGCTCCCCGCCAGGGTGTGAATAACGTACCACCGCGGTTGCATAAGCTCTCCGTTCCTCCACCATCAGCGCATGTACAATCCCATAATAAAGGTCAAAAGGAGATCCACAATACCGAGAAAAATTCCCATCAACACAATAACCGCAAGCACAGTAATGGTGCTATTCCACAGCTCCTTACGGCTTGGCCAGGTAACCTTCCGCAATTCCCCCCACGACTCAACGAAGTAATTCTTCAGCGAACGAAACCACCGAATCAAACCTTTCACCCATCCTTCACCCCAAAGATAAATTCACTGGGATTATAAATGCTTTCTCATCCCCTGTCAACGAGAGGAAGCACTGCAGGATGAGAGGGATAACATGGTGCCGGGCGCGGGATTCGAACCCGCACGGGCGAAAACCCACTACCCCCTCAAGATAGCGTGTCTTCCTATTCCACCAGCCCGGCTCGAACGGAATTATACCAGGGAGGGTGGGCTTCGTCAACGAGTGAAGGGGAAAATTCAGGAAGCGTCTCCCTTCCAGGGAAGGAAAACCTCAAGAGCCACCCGACCATCCTGCATTCGCAGGCGTATCTCGCCACCGCTTTCCTCAACAACCTCTCGTACAAGGTACAACCCCACACCCTTCCCACTACTTCCCCGGGGAAGAGTGCTCGTGGGATCAAAGAACCAGCTCAGAAACTCCGCATCAGGGAGAGCGGCGGTATTGGCAACGACAAGAGAAAGACCGGACTCTCCACAGGAAGCGACAACCTCCACCTCTTTGGAGGGAACGCTGAACGTAGAGGCGTTGGCCACGAGGTTCGCAAGGAGGACGAAAGCCTCTCCTTCAGAGAGAGGAAGAAGGTGATCGGTCTTTTCGCCTTCAACCCTCACGATAAAAGTAACGTCTGCTCGTTTCGCCTTATGCTCATCGACAACCTGCTCGAGAATGGCCAAAAGTACCTTGCAGGAAACGGGTTCCCTCTTGCCTTCAAGGAGCAGGCTCAACTTTTGCATCTCCCGAAGAGTATTTCTGAGACGGTGCGTCTGCCGTGCTATTCGAGAAAGAATCTCGCCATCTACCGGAACGCCCTCCTCAAGAGTGCTCACGTATCCAGAAAGCACAGTGAGCGGTGTCTGCAACTCGTGCCAGAGAGCAGTGAGAAAATACCGAAGACTTCGAAGCCTCTGCATTTTTTTCCGCTCGTCTTCAAGGAGGAGAAGACGATACTTTCCAAGGGGAACGGGGGAAAGGGTAAATCCCGACTGAGGAATCGAAACGGGCTTCTCCGAAGCAAAAGCCTGAAGGAGTGCCTCTCCGAAGACTGGAATTTCGAAGGCCTGTACCTCCTGAATACTTTTTCCCCGAAGGCCAACACTCTGGGAAAAAACCCTGTTCAGGAGTACTCGTGTATCCTCAGGGAGCAAAAAAGCCCCACCGACACCGAGATGGTCAAGGAGGGCCAGGATTCCCTCAAGCCATTGTCTTTCTTCCTTTTCCACACTTACCGAGACCGTACGGAGACAATCCTCCAGATTTCCACGAGGAGATACACCAAAGAAACGGCGCAGGAGCGCATGGACATACCGCGAGAAAAAGAACCATCCCAGGAAGACACCCAGAAGGCTTCCGATAAGGAGAACAAGAAGTTCACGAGGGCTCAAAAGAGTATCCCACCCCACGCACCGTTACAATCCATTGCCCTCTTGGACCAAGCTTTCTCCTGAGATGGGCAATGTACACATCCACTACTCGATCGGTGACAAAAGCATCCTCTCCCCAAACTTCGTCGAGGATAGTCTGTCGCGTCACAATCCGCCCCCGGTTCCGCACCAGTAACTCAAGGAGACGAAATTCCCGGAAAGAAAGGGGGACAACTTCCTTGCCAATCGCAACCGTGAGATTTTCTGGAACAAGCGTCATGTCTCCAACCTGTAACGTACTCCCGCTCAGCGAAGAAGTCACTGTCCTCCTGAGAACTGCCCGAATGCGGGCGAGAAGCTCCCGAGGATGAAAAGGCTTCGTTACGTAGTCATCAGCCCCCATCTCAAGGCCTGAAACAATGTCCATAGGGTCGTCCTTTACCGTAAGCATAATGACCGGTATGTTCCTGAGACGTGGGTGACTCTTCACGTAATGGAATACCTCAAAACCCCCAATCCCGGGAAGCATGAGATCCAAGAGAATGAGCTGTGGCGAGAGATTGTCCACCGCCTTCAAGAAGTCCTCTCCAGTGGGAAAGTGGCGTACTCGATACCCTTCTTTCTCAAGAAAGTACGCCACAAACTCTGCAAGGTCCTTTTCATCCTCGATGTAGGCAATCTCCGCTCCCATTGCGGCCACCGTATCTATTATACCTGAAGGGTTTTCCCGGCAAAGCTCATTGCTCGCTAAGCGAGTGTGGTAATTGTCCCCCGAGGGACTAAAGGACCACAACCTGGGTGGAGACATCTCCCTGGAAGGAGAGATATAATACCGGTAAAAACCGGTGCTGGAGGACCTTATGGCTCGTCGATTCCATCGAAACATCCTCATCACTGGACTCACGTCGCTTCTCACCGATGTGAGTACCGAAATGGTGTACCCCGTGCTTGCTCTGTACCTTCGAGCCCTGGGTGGAGGAGTGCTTACCCTTGGGGCTATCGAGGGTGTAGCAGAGTCCCTTGCGTCCCTCCTCCGAGTCTTCTCAGGAGCCCTTGCAGACCGAATGGGCAAGAGGAAGCCCCTTGCTATTCTTGGCTATGGGCTCTCGAGTATTGGCAAGGTTCTCTTCTTCTTTGCCTCAGGATGGCCTCTTGTCTTTGCTGGAAGAGTCGTGGACCGCTTCGGCAAGGGAATCCGCACTGCTCCCCGGGACGCCATGATTTCTGAATCGGCAACGCAGAGCACCCAAGGGAAATCTTTCGGTTTCCACCGTGCTCTCGATACCCTGGGTGCAACCCTGGGCATTGTGGTGACGTATCTCCTCCTTGCACGCTTCCAGGGGCAAGGTGCAGAGGAGAACCTTTCGGCGTACCTCCCCACCTTTCGCCTCATTATCCTTGTAAGCCTCATTCCTGCGTTCCTTGGTGTTGCCGTCCTTTTCCTCAGCGAGGAAACAGGAAAGGGAAGAAAACTCTCCCGACCCTTCCTCGCCCTCTCGTGGAAAAATCTCGATTTTCGATTCAAGGTATTCCTCATTGCCACCCTTATTTTCACCTTAGGGAACTCCTCAAACCAGTTCATCCTCCTTCGGGCTGCGGAAAAGGACATCGGCTTTTCTCCTTCTACGGTTACACTCTTTTACCTTTTCTACAACGTTGTGTACACGCTTGTCTCCTACCCAGCAGGAGTTCTCTCAGACCGTCTGGGAAGGAAATGGGTCCTCGTGGGTGGATTCCTCCTCTACGCCCTTTCGTACTTCCTCATTGGGTTTTCGCCCCACCTCATCGTTCTTGCCATGCTCCCGTATGGCTTCTACAGTGGCATGACTGAGGGAGTGGGAAAAGCACTCGTTGCCGACCTCACAAAAGAGGAGGTCCGGGCAACAGCCCTTGGACTTCATGCAACCCTCCTTGGCATTGGGCTTTTTCCTGCGTCACTCCTTGCTGGAGCCCTCTGGAGTGCCTTTGGACCGCAGGCGCCGTTCATTTTCGGGGGAAGCATGAGCCTTGGCGCTGCGGTGCTCCTTATGCTCTTCCTCTGAGGTGAGAGCATGAAACTCGTGGTCCTTCTTACCGATTGGGGAACGAAAAGCTACTACCAGGGTGTAGCAAAGGGGGTCATCAAGCAAATT